>JAFGNI010000347.1 GCA_016927095.1 Anaerolineae bacterium
GAGTTCAAGTCACGCCTCCAACGCCCGCACCCGCTCTTCCGCGATTTCGTGGGGGCAGCGATCGCGTGCAAGGACAACGTGACGGACCCATCGACGGGGGGCACGGCTTTGGACGAGGCAGGAGAGGCCTAGGCCAAAGTGACCTCGTACTTCTTGGCCATGTGGTCGGGATAGTAGGACTCCTTAGCCCGCCGTAGTCCGGGCTCGCCCAAATCCTGTTCCAGGTTCACAAACGCCGTGACACCCTCCCAACGCGCCGCGTAGGCCTGCGTCATCTTCGTGTAGATCCCCTTGAATTCCGGGTTGGCTTTCTCAATGTGGACAACGGCTGTAGTTTCGTTAAGTCTCTCGCCCAGCGCGAAGGCCTGCACCTTGTCATGAATCAAGATAGCGCCACCGTCGACCTCCAGCGTCTCGAAGTTATTGAGCATGTCCTCGATGCCGCAGAGCTCATGCTGGAGACTCAGATCTTCTTCGCAGAGCCTTTGCTCACACCAGATCTCGGCAAGGGCCAGACATTCCGGCGCCAGTTCCGGCGTCACAGGTTGATACTCGAAACGATAGTAGCGGGTGAACTGGCTGATATGGTTGCGCTTGGCGCTGTACTTGCGCCCCGCCATCTCCGCCAGATCACTCGTAGCATAGACGTAGTCAAAGTGATCGCGCAGCTCCTCGACCGCGAACCGCTCATCGCCGCCGAGTTCGCCAGCCAGCCGCTCATCGGCTCTCGAGATTCTGGGTGTCTCGATGTCGCGCTCGTCCCGAAGCCACGTCAACAGCCTATGGGCAACCGCCTGCCTGTCGCCCTGACCGATCGGGGGGAGTGCATAGGGGGCGCCATCCCGTTCCTTCGCAAGAATGATCACGCAATCATCCAGGATGCTCCACTCAAAAGTGTAGTAAGACCGCCAGACATAAAGGTTGCCGAAGGTCAACTCGGATATGTCAGGCTGGAACGCCCAGATACGTGGATGGAGCACTTCACGATCTGCCAGCTCCAGCTCCTTGAAGTTCGGGAAGCTCGGTAGTTCACCCATCAAAAGCCCTCCTTGTGCGCCGGTGCTACACCTGGTGTGGATCAGTACAGAGTCTGGCGGCGTCCAGCCAGCGAAGTAACTCATTGTAGCTTTGGATATGCAGATCTGCCAGCGGGGCTGCGGCTTCCTCATCCCCGTAGAGACAGGTGATCGCCCCTGCGCGCGTGCCGGCAAGGATATCGAGCTTGCGATCTCCCACCACGAGACAGCGTTCGGGTGCCAAACCATAGCGGGTCATCAGAGCCATGGTTGAGGCAGGATCCGGTTTCCTGGGATAGGGATCCTCTTTGGTGATGCAGTCGGCGAACAGCGACATCATGGCGTGGGCTTCGAGAAGCCCCATAAGGGAGGCTCGCCCACGATGCGTCACGATGAAGTTGCGCCTACCACAATCTCTCACGTAGCGGCAGACTTCGACGGCGAACGGAAACGGCTGCTGGACCTCCGGAGCGACGGCCTCGTAAGCCTCCTCAAATCGCGTCGTCAGGCCCTCGCGGCTGAGAGTCAACGCCTCAGCCAGCGTCTCCAGAGCATATCCTGTGCTCTGCCGGAACAGCCCCATCAACCGCGCTTCGGGGACGTCGGCCCCGAAGCCGGCTAGCGCGGTCTGCGCCGCAGAAACCACCGCAGGATAGGTGTCGAAGAGCGTCCCGCCGGCGTCCCAGAAGACGGCATCCAACGTGCCCATACGACCTATCAGAATCTGGCTTCCGCCTGAGGCCACCTTGGTCTAGAACCCTTCTAGCTTGCTGAGGTCGACGATGCCATCGGCAAGGGCTGCAATCCGCTGGAGCAGGGCAAGGCGCGCCCGGCGCAGCACCTCATCCTCTGCCATCACGAGTACTTCGTCGAAGAACCGTTGGATGTGCGGGACCAACGGCACGAAGGCCCTCATCAGAGTGTTCACGTCACTTGGCGGCGAGACTTGTGCTTCGGCTACCAACAGAGCTTGGTAGAGCGCCTTCTCCTCCTCCTCGACCAGGTCCTCCGCGATAAGCTCAAGCCTTGGCTGGTCCCGCGTGATACGCACGCACCGGGCGTAGTTGTCCAGGAGAAGCGGCCAATCCTCCCGCTCAACCCATCCTGAGAGCTGCCTGGCGCTCTCCAGAGCCAGCGTCGGGTTCTCTCCCCGCGCTGCCAACGCGGCAGCGACCGCATCATAGGCAAGGCCCATCTCCCGCAGCGCAACCTCAAGGCGTCCGGCAATGAATGCCAGCACCGTCTCCGCCACCGATGCATCCACCTCAACAGGCAGGTTCTCGAGCGCCTTGTTGACCACGGGGCGAAGCGGAAGATCGATCGACTTCTCCAAGAGGATCTGGACAACGCCCGCAGCGGCGCGACGAAGCCCATAGGGATCGGCCGAACCGGTTGGCGCCATGCCCACCGAGAACAGACCGGCAAGGCTGTCAACACGATCCGCAATCGCGAGGGCGGTGCCCACCCGGGTCAGCGGCGCCCGGTCCCCCGCTGAGCGCGGCAGATAATGCTCGAAGATCGCATCGGCGACCTCCGGGGCCTCCCCGGACAGGCGCGCGTACTCGCGCCCCATGATGCCTTGAAGACTGGTCATCTCAACGACCATCTTGGTCGCCAAATCAGCCTTCGCCAAGTAGGCCGCCCGTTCAAGGGCATCCTTCTCCCGATCCGACAGATCGAGAAGCGATCCGAGATAAGGGGCCAGGGCCTCTAGCCGCTTGGACTTGTCCAACATGGAGCCCAGATCGGCCTGGAAGGTCAGCTTCGCCAGTCCCTCGCGATAGGCCTCCAGAGGCTGCCGGCGGTCTTGGCTGTAGAAGTACGCCGCATCGGCATAGCGGGCGCGGATCACGTCCTCGTTGCCCTGGCGCACAAGGTCGGCGTGCTCCCGCCCGCCATTGCGGATGGTGACAAAGTAGGCCATGATCTTACCGGCACCGTCCAGCACCGGGAAATAGCGTTGGTGCTTCTCCATCACCGCGATCAGCACCTCTTGTGGCAGGGCCAAGTAGGTCTCCTCAAAGGAGCCCAGAATGGCCGTGGGTACCTCAACCAGATTGGCCACCTCCTCCAACAGCGCTGCGTCGTCCGGTATCTGACCACCCACCTCGGCGACAACCGCCTGGGCCTGCTTGAGCACCTCGGCTTGTCGCGTGGGGACGTCGACCATGATGCCGTAGGAAGCCATCGTCGACGGATAATCCCCAGCAGAAGCCAGCGCGATCCCGGGGGATCCGGCTGGACGAGGCCCTGTCGTAACGCGCCCGCTCTCAACGCCGGCGTACTCGAACGCAATCACCTGTTCGTCCAGTAGGGCGGCAAACCAGCGGATCGGCCGGCTGAAGGCCACCCCGGTCTCATTCCACCGCATCGAACGCGGGAAATGCAGGCGCGCCACCCAGTTAGGGAGCGCGTCCGCCAGTACCGCAACAGCAGCAGCGCCCTCAATGCGCTGATGCGCCACAACATACTCTCCGCCGTCCATCTCACGTACGTCGAGGTCAGCGACATCAACGCCGCGGGATCGCGCGAACCCCTGCGCCGCCCGTGTGGGCGCGCCACCGGCATCGTAAGCAGCGCTTGCGGGCGGTCCCTTGACAATGCGCTCCTCGTCGCGCTGGCGCCCCGCCAGTTGCTCTACGAAAACTGCCAGCCGCCGCGGGGTCCCCCAGATGTGCACCTCTCCGTGATCCAGCCGCAGGTCATCCAACGCCTCCGGCACCCACTGCGTCAGCTGTGCCAGCGCGTCACTCACATGCGACGCAGGCAGCTCTTCAGTCCCGATCTCGAATAGAAAGGGGACGCAGCCCTCCAGGGGAACCTGTGCCGCCGGCATGTCGGGCACCGGTGCAGCCATCGGCAGATGAAGCAACGTGCCGGCCTCCGCTGGCGCCTCCGCCAGACCGCGCCGGCCGACCCACGGCATCCCTGCGGCCTTCCGCTGCTCCAGGTAGACCTCGGCGACCCGCCGGGTCAGATCACGCATACGCTTGAAAAGCGCGGCCCGCTCCGTCACACCCACGGTGCCACGAGCGTCCAGCACGTTGAAGGTCTGGGAACAGCGGAGAATGTAGTCCAGTGACGGCACCACCAGGCCGTGATCCAACGCCAGCAACGCCTCTGCCTCGAAGAGCTCGTACATCTGCTGCAGGCGTTCGACGCCTGCGTAGTCGAAGTTGTAGCGACAGTAGTCGACCTCTTGATCACGCAGGATCTCGCCATAGGTATGGGCTGCATCCCACTGGATATCCCACACCGAACGCTTGTGCTGCAAATACATGACGATCCGCTCGAGGCCGTAGGTGATCTCCACAGCCGGAATGTCGAGGGTCAGACCACCTGCCTGTTGGAAATAGGTGAACTGGGTGATCTCCTGCCCGTCAAGCCAGACTTCCCATCCCAAGCCCCAGGCCCCGATTAACGGGCTCTCCCAATTGTCCTCGACAAACCGAATATCGTGTTCCTCGCGGCGAATGCCCAGGGCCTCCAGGCTCGCCAGGTAGCGCTCCTGGGGATCGCCGGGGTCTGGCTTCAGGATGACCTGCATCTGGGTGTGCATCTGCATCCGGTTCGGGTTATCCGCATAGCGACCGTCGTCGGCGCGGAACGAGGGTTCCGGATAGGCGACGTTCCAGGGCTCCGGTCCCAGTACGCGAAGGACCGTTGCGGGGTTCATCGTACCCGCACCTACCTTCTCGCTGTAGGGCTGCCAGATCAAGGCTCCCTGTTCGGCCCAGTAGTCCTGAAGACGTAGTATCGCTTCCTGAAATGTCAGCATAATCCTATCCTTGTACCTAGCTCTTTACGTTAACTCATCGACTGAGCCATGCCCACGCTCGTGTCTCGTGCCAGATTCATAGGCTGTCCGAGGAGAGCCGCAAGCTTGACGGACGGTACTCCAGATGATGCGCGATGTAGTGCTGCATCACCTGGTCGAGCTCGCGCGCCGTTTTGTCCGGCATAGAGAACTGGTCCAGTTCATCGTATTCGCGCCACTGCAAAACCTGCAGCCAGGAGAGCGCACTGGGTGATAGGGGCCGCACCCCAGGATCGCGGCTCAACGCAGCGAAGCAGGACGTGCACAGCGCGCCGCCGCGCTCAGGGTCCAGTCCATAGCTGCGGGTATCGCTCGGTCGCGGGACCAGATCGGCCTGGCAGAGCTCGGTCTGCTTCTCGCCAACACATTGATGCCACTGCGGCCTGAAACCCGCAAGGATCAGCAACCGCTGTTCATACCAGCGTACGAGGAGCTCGGGCGTCGCATCGATCTGCAGTCGATCGAGCATCCAATCTAGCAGGCCATAGAGCTTGGCGTCAGCTTCCCGTTCAAAGAACCGCACGACGAGCTCAGCAACGTAACGGGCGAAGGTGCCGCGTCGAAAATCGTCCTGCAACACAGGCCGCAGCGCGAGGGCTTCTGCCTGGCTGATGATGTCCCAGGACCCCTCCACCCGCGACACCAGCATCTTCGTACGGGCAAAGAGCTCCAGGTGTCCGGCCTTCTGCGATTGCGGCTTGCGGTTCCCCTTGGCAAGGAGATCAACCCGGCCTTCCGGTGTGAGGCAGATCACCACACGATCGGCCTCCCCATAGTCGCGCCGGGCCAGAACAATGCCCTCTACCTGATAGAGCTTGCCGCGCCTAGCCATCTTGACCCTCGGTCACGAGCGTTCCATCCTGCGATTATACCACCCCGGATATCACGCCGGGGGCAGGCTCCTACGGTGCGCTCGCTCAAGGGCCCGCGCCAATTGGGCAACCGACTCCGGTTGCGCCCAGACCGTCAGCGCGCGACGTTCGCCATCCGTCGTCACCGCCAAGAGGCGTGCCAATTGGTAGGTCGCCGGCGGAGCATCCTCGAAAAGTGCCTGTTCCACCTCGAAACCCGCAATATCGTCCAGCTCGGCATCTAGCGTGACGCGTTCGCCGATCAGAGGCCAGACCTTGGTCCGCTTAAGGTCGCCACCTTCCGGCAGACGTTCAAGATGACCCCGGTCAACCAGCGGAGACAGTGCTGCCAGAAGCACGCCTATCAGGATGACGACACCGGTGACAACCCCAACAACCGTCCACCGGGCCGGGTTGGGGCTAGGAATGACGATCAGAAGGAAAACCACCAGGCCGACCAGCAGACCGATCTCCATCTTCAGAAGTGGCCATCTGATCTCCCAATCGACGTGGTTATGACTTTCCTCTGTCAGTACGATACGCATGCGTCTCCCCCGCAGCTTGCAGAATCCGAAGGCCAAGTATACCGCACCTCACTTGATCAGCAATGCAGTATCCGTATAATAGAGATGTGGCCGCCAACAGATTTGAACGACCCAGTATTGCCCAATGGGGATGCCTCGTCATGCTCATCGGCGCCATCGTCCTGACCATCGTGGGCGGTGTCTGGCTCTTCGCCAGAAACCCGCGAACACCCGCGGGGCAACGCCCCACTGCGGTGGTCGAGACCACAACGCCGACACCAGTCCCCACCCGTGGACCCACGAGAACACCAGAATCCGCACAGCCTGACACCATAGGCGTCGGAGCCCGGGTGTTGGTCGTGGACACGGGGAACGCTGGCTTGAGCATGCGAACAGAGGCAAGCACCGCTGGCGAGCGCGTCGATGTTGTACAGGAAGGCGAGACGCTCCTTGTTGTGGGCGGGCCAGAAGAAGCCGACGGATACACCTGGTGGTTCGTGCGCGACGAGCTAAACAGCGCGCGTGAGGGATGGGCCGTCGAGGACTTCCTCGCACCTACAGACTAGACGCGGAGACAGCGATGGATAGATCGCCCCAACAGCGCGCGGCGGAGCTGCGCGACCTTATCACTTTCCACGAATACCGGTACCACGTTCTGGACAGCCCGCTGATCAGTGACGGCCAATTCGATGCCCTGGTCGACGAACTGCGAGAGATCGAGCAGGCCCATCCCGATCTGATCACGCCCGACTCCCCCACACAGCGCGTGGGCGGCAAACCGGCCGAGGGATTTGAGAAGGTAGAACACCCGGCGCCGATCCTCAGCCTGGACAAAGCGACGAGCCGGGAAGAGCTCTTTGCGTGGCACGCACGCATCAGCAGGCTGATGCCCGAGGACGCGCCGCCCATCAGCTACGTTGTGGAACCCAAATTCGACGGGCTGACCGTGGTACTCCACTACCGAGAGGGGCGACTGGTCCTCGGTGCTACGCGTGGGGACGGACGCGTGGGCGAGGATATCACGCCTAACCTACGGACAATTCCCACCATCCCCTTGCGCATCCCCACCACGCCGGACGGCCCAGTGCCCCCACCGTACCTTGTCGTGCGCGGCGAGGTTCTGATTCTGCTCGAGGATTTCACCGCTCTGAACGACCGCCTCCTAGAGAACAACGAACCGGCCTTTGCGAATCCCCGCAACGCGGCGGCGGGTTCTTTGCGGCAGCTGGATCCGCAGATAACCGCCAGCCGCCCGCTCAGGCTCTACGCCTACAGCATTGTGGTAGCCGATGGCGCCGTGCCTACAACGCAGTGGGAGACGCTGGCGTTGCTTGAGGCGTTGGGTTTCCCACACCCCCGCGAGATTGAGGCCTTCGACAGCTTGGAGGCAGTGGCTGACTACTGTGAGTCCATGGTTGACAGGCGCGACCAGTTGCCCTACGAAGCCGACGGTCTCGTTATCAAGATCAACCAGCTCGACGTCCAGGAGGCCTTGGGCACCGTGGGCGGACGACCGAGAGGCGCTGTCGCCTATAAGTTCCCTGCCCAAGAAGCCATCACCACGATGCTGGATGTGGAGTTCTCCGTTGGCAGAACAGGCATCATCACACCTGCCGCGATCCTCGAACCTGTGCCGATTGCGGGAGTCACCGTAAGCCGGGCCTCCCTGCACAACTTCGACGCTGTTGCTGAGCGCGACATCAGAGTCGGCGATCGAGTCGTTGTGAAGCGGGCTGGCGACGTTATCCCCTACGTGACAGGCCCCCTGGTGGAGGCGCGTTCTGGCGACGAGAAGCCTATCGAGCCGCCGACCGTCTGCCCGTCGTGTGGTGAGCCGGTCGTCCATGCCGAAGGCGAGATCGCCTATAGCTGTATCAATGCCAGTTGCCCCGCCCAACTGGTCCAGAAGCTGACCTACTTCGCCAGCGTGATGGACATTGAGGGCATCGGAGAACGAACGGCGCAGCAGCTCGTGGATGAGGGATTGATCCACGACCCCGTCGATGTCTACGACCTCAAGAAGGCCGATCTTGTGGACCTCGAGGGCTTCGCCGACAAGAAAGCCGACAATCTGCTAGCCGCGATTGAGGCTTCCAAGAAGAGGTCCTTCGCCCAGGTGTTGACCGCCCTGGGCATCCGCGGCGTAGGCAGTACGGTCGCTGTGCTGCTGACCACCCACCTCCCGTCTTTGGCGGCGCTGCAGTCCGCGACGCAGGAGGAGATCGCAGCCATCGAGGGCCTGGGGCCGATCACCGCTGAGAACATCCTAACTTGGTTCTCGCGACCACGCCACCAAGAGATCCTGCGAAAGCTCGACCGCGCCGGCCTGAACCTGGTCGCCGAAACACGTGAGCCCGCCGAGCTCGGCGAGCAACCCCTCGCGGGGCTGAACTTCGTCATCACCGGCACGCTCTCCCGACCGCGCAACGAGATCAGCGACTGGATCACCTCTCTGGGCGGCAAAGTGACGGCGTCGGTCAGCACCAAGACCGACTACCTCGTCGTCGGCGAGGATGCCGGAGGCAGCAAATACAACAAAGCCCAGGCGCTCGGGACCCCGATGCTCAGCGAGGAGGCGTTGATGCAGTTGACCGGGACATCGGCCTGACCGCACCACCCTCTATGAGCACGAGTATCTCCCCAACACCGCCGCGACGGGCGGTGAAAACCCGGCTGTTTGCCGCCGCCACGGCGATCCTGCTTATTGCCTTTGCGCTGCGCACTGTCGGCATCACCAGTGCTCCCCCCGGCCTCAGCGGCGATGAGGGCATCAACGGCTCTGACGCTCTCAACGTCTGGCGTTGGGGCACGAAGCCGGTCTTCTTCACGAACAACTATGGTCGCGAGGCCGGGTTCATCTACATGATGGCCCTGTCGATACGGCTCATCGGCGCGAACGTCCTGGGAATTCGGCTGCCCGCCATAGCCTGCGGCACAGCCGGGGTGTTGCTGAGCTTCATCCTGCTGCACCGGCTGTGGAACCTGCGTGTGGCTGCTGTGGCGACCGCCCTGATGGGTGTCTCTCTGTGGCCCATCTTCGTCAGCCGCGTCGGCCTCCGCGCAGTCTCTATGCTCCCATTCCAGGCCCTGTCGGCCTATGCCCTCTGGCGTGGCATCCACACCAGAGAGCCACGCGCCAGCTTCAAGTGGTCGCTGGTACTGGGGGCCAGCTTGGGCCTGGTGACCTACACCTACATCCCTGGACGCATCTTTCCTGCCGTCCTTGTCGGTTGGCTGCTCTCGATGGTCCTCCTCACACCGGCAAGGTGGCGTCCGCCCATCTCCCGGCACCTCCTGGAGCTCGCGCTCGCCCTTGTCGTCGCGGTAGCGATCTTCCTGCCCTTCGGCCTCTTCATTGTCCAGAATCCCGATCAGGCGAACCAACGCGTCCAGGAGCTCTCAGGCATCTTGGATAGCCTTACAGCCGGCGACCTGCGCCCGCTGCTGCAGACCACTGTGCGGACACTCGGCATGTTCACCTTCGTCGGTGACCAGTACTGGCGCTACAACATCGCATACCGCCCTGTGTTTGACTGGGTCACAGGCCTCTTGTTCTATGGTGGCGTCATCCTCTGCCTGGCCCATATCCGGCGTCCGCGACACCAGCTTCTGCTGCTGTGGCTTGGCCTGATGCTCACGCCGAGCATCCTCGCCCCCGGATCTCCCTCCTTCCTGCGGGCTACCGGCGCGATCATCCCAGTCTACGCAATGCCGGCTATCGCGCTCGACACCCTTGCGGCGTGGATCGTGAAACAGCGCGTACACCACCGGTGGGCGCGTCCAGAGCGCTGGCTTCCCATCGTGATCGCAGCGGGCCTGCTCGCCGTCGGCGTCAAGGATGGCTTCGCCTACTTCGTCACCTGGCCCAACACACCACGGGTCCGCGAGGTCTACACCGCAGGGCTGGCCCAGGTGGGGCGCCAGTTGAGCCAATTGACCGGGGAAGACCCGACGGTCTTGGTCGGGTGCGACTTCGCGTCGGATTACGCCCGAGATATGGTTCGCTTTCAGACTGCCTACACGGGCCCTATTCGGTGGTTCACGGGACGAAGCGCGATGGTCTTCCCAGCCTCCGCGGCAGGCGAGGGACATGCCTACTACCTGATTGCAGACGCCCTCCCGCCCGAGGCACTCATCGCACCCATCACAAGTCGGGCGGAGACGCTGTACGTCGCTACCTCGATCGATGGCGCCTTCGAATCCGCGGGCTACCGGTTGCCGGCCGAGTCCCGCATGAGGGCGCCCTGGCAGCCGCAGACGCCCCTCACCGGGCGCTTCCAGGGCGCGATGTCGCTCGTAGGCTATACAGCACCTGAGGAGGCAGAGCGCGGCGGCAGCGCGAGCTTCCTTGTCATCTGGGAAGTGCCGCCGACGTATGAAGTGGACAGATCTGAAGCGCTTTGGTTCCACCTTGAGCTCAAGGACGAGATGGGCAACGCCTGGGACACCCGGGCGAACCTGTTGCCCTACGCCAACTGGGAGTGGCACCCAGGCGACACCGTGGCCCAATGGCTGACCGTTCCCATCGCGCCGGAAGTGCCTCCGGGCCCGCTGGTGCTGGAGTTCGCCATCGAAAAGGCCCAGGCACCACTCCCCTATCTCGTGCCGGGAGAGCCAGACGCGGACGCAGTGGCGTTAGGGCCGATTAGCATTGTGGGCACGCCTGCCTCAGAGGTGCCGGAGGAGGCCGTACGCCTGGGAGCCGGTCAGGAGATCGCCTTGGTCGAGGCCCTAATCATCGGCGTCGCGCTGCCCGGCGACACCATCCACGCTACCCTGACGTGGCAGCCGACGGAGACGCCGCAGCGCGACTACGCCGCGCGGCTGCTAATTCGGGAGGCGGACTGTGCGGGCGCTCCGGTCCACAGCGAGGCCCTGCCATTATGGCCCGACCGGTACCCCACATCGCGATGGCAGCCTGGCGAGCGCGTTCGCAGCTTTCACCATCCCCAACTCCCCCGTGATCTCACGGTGGGTACGTACGCTATCGCCATCGATCTGCTGCCGGTCACAGGTGATGCGGAGGATTCGCCGGTATCTGCCGCGCAGGCCTGCTACCCGCTGGAAATCGTTGGGCACCGGCGCGAGTTCCAGGTACCGCCGATGGACAACCGTGTCGACCAGGCCTTCACCGACGGGGTGCGCCTCTTGGGCTACAGCCTCTCGCCGCCGGTCGAGGAGGTCGGCCCGGGTGACACCCTAGAGATCACCTTGATCTGGCAGGCAACCGGCGAACCCTCGCAATCATACACTGTCTTCACCCACCTCTACGACCCTAGCGGCAACCTGATTGCGCAGCATGACAGCCTGCCCTGTGACGGGGACTGTCCAACATCCTCCTGGGTTCCCGAAGAGGTCATCTCCGACCTACACACGCTCGCGCTTCCCAATGACGCAGAGGCCGGTGCCTACACCTTGGGTGTCGGCATGTACAACGGTGAAACTCTGGACAGGCTGGACATCCCCGACAACGTCGACGACGTCATCACCGTCCCGGGTCCGAGCCTGCCGTAGCACGACTGCTAACTGCAGTCGACCGTCACGGAATCCGGGCACCGGCAAAGCCTGGGGTTTGAAAATGCGCAGAAGGCGCTATGATAGCAGCAGGTATTGACCGGAGGCCAGCAGAGGAGGCAGTATGAGCGTGCTAGGAGATGCGTCGATGGGCTCCCCCATTCAGGAGCATCAGGTCGCTATGGCCAATGACCTGCAGTGGGTCGTGGGAAAGCTGGAGACCCTGGGCGATCCCCATAACTTCATCAACCAAGAGGCCCTGTATGTGTTTCCTGTCAGATCGCCGCTGGTAGCGCCTTGGACCTTCACAGGTCTGCCGAACAGCCGGCCAGACCACGTCTATGTCAGCAGGGAGGGCGTGCAGTTTCTCATCTTCCCCGATGACGAGACGGTGGAGCTACTGCGCCAAGCACCACACCAGGAGACGGTGATCCTGAACCTGCCCTTGGCAGTCATCCGCGGTGATGTCCCCTTCCTGAGCGAGGCCAAAGCCCGCAACTTCCTGGACTTCTGGAAAGGTGTGTTCGTGCCGGTCTCCCGTGCCCGGATCCACTACTTGGCCGCCAGCGCTGCTGAGCTACCGACGCAGGCCAAGCTGCTGTACGTCAATCGCGCTGCACTGCAGAGCTACTCGGGAGGGTAGGACGCCGGATGCTGACACCCGATGGGCGGGAGTGTCCCTACTACTACGTTGACGCCCACCGCAGAAGCCAGGTGCGCGAGGTCTGCCACCTATTGGACGGGAGCCCTGACGCAGCGGCATGGCACTCGGACCTCTGTGCGCGATGTCCCGTGCCTGAGATCAAACAGGCGAACCGCTGTGAGACGATGGTCCTGCACGCGCGAATCGGCAGGCGCGGCTGGCGCTTCTGGGAGCCACAACGGATGCTGATTCGGGCCACGTGCACCAAGAGCGGCGGAGTGGTGAGCGATCCAATGGTCGGCTGTGGTCAATGCCACGCTCCCATCTCTTTTGTCGTCTACCAGGAACCTGACAGCGCGGGAGATGCGAAGGAGGAGACGCCATAACACGCTTGGCCCTTCTCCGATCCCTATGAGTACGCAACCGGTCCGTCGGCCTGATTGGAGGGCGAGCGTCACGCCGATGGCAGCCAGTGCACTGCTGCTGCTCCTCGCGACGTTGTTCGTCATCGGTGGGGCCATTATGCTGGCCCTGACACCCTATCCCGTCAGTCTGCGGCCTGTCCATCTGATCGCGCTCGTGGGGGGATGGGGCATTGCCTGGATAGGCAGCTTCTGGCTGTTGCGCACCCGTCTGTCCGATTTCGATAACTTGCTCCTCTCCGTCGTTGCCCTTCTGACCGGATGGGGGCTCATTCTGCAAGCACGGCTCGCACCGGCGATGATCATCCGGCAGATCGTGTGGCTGCTGCTAGGTTGCAGCCTCTTGTGTGCCGTAGCCCTGACGCCGGAGCTCATACGTTGGCTGCGACGCTATCGCTATACGTTACTTACAGTCGGTATCCTCTTCCTGGCGGCGACCCTCGTCCTCGGCGTGAACCCCTCGGGATACGGGCAAGAGCTATGGTTGGGCGCCTTCGGTCTCTATGTGCAGCCCTCCGAGCCGCTCAAGCTGCTCCTGGTGATCTACCTCGCTGCCTACCTTTCAGAGAAGCGCGATCTGTCCGCGATCAGGGCCGATGACGCGTCAACGGACGCCCCAAACCACCTGTGGCCCCTTATCCTGGGACCCATGCTGGTGATGGTCGGCGTCGCCCTGCTGCTGCTCGCGTGGCAACAGGACTTGGGCGCCGCTCTGCTCTACTACCTCACCTTCGTCACGATGCTTAGCCTTGCCTGGGGCAAACCCCGGTATGCAGTGCTGAGTCTGGTCCTCTTCATCCCCGTAGCCATCGCCGGCTACGTTCTCTCGTCCAGGGTCGCGCTTCGCGTTAGCATCTGGCTCGATCCTTGGGCACCGGAGCAGGCCGACCGGGCATTCCAGATACTCCAGTCGCTCTTTGCCTTCAGTGCCGGCGGCTTGGGAGGCCAGGGGCTGAGCCAGGGCTTCCCTGGTGTCATCCCGGCTGTGCACACCGACTTCGTGTATGCGGCTCTGGTGGAGGAGTTCGGCGTGGCTGGCGGGCTTGTCCTGCTCGCGCTCTTCGCCATCTACGTCACGCGCGGGATCCAGCTGGCCCAGAGATCGGAGTCCTCCTTCGAGTCGCTGCTGGCTGGCGGCATCGCTGCTCAGGTCTGCGTGCAGACTTGGATCATCACAGCCGGCAATGCCAAGCTTATCCCTATCACCGGCGTGACGCTGCCTTTCCTGAGTTACGGTGGAAGCTCCCTGGTCACGATGCTTGTGGCGACCGGGCTGCTTATCAATCTCTCGACAGCGCACCGGTCGCCGCTTGCCCTCTCCCTGGGCCCTAGCGCGGCCCGTCCCCTACGCAAGAGCGCCGCAGCGCTAGGCCAAGTCCTTATGCTACTCCTCGGATCCGTCGCCCTCGTGACCGGCGTTTGGAGTATTGTGCGGGCCGATGACCTGCAGCAGTACCCCACGAACCCTCGCTACGTGCTCTCCGAAGCCCGCATCCAGCGCGGCAAGATCCTGGACCGGAGAGAGACTGTTCTGGCAGGTATCGAGGTCGATGACGATGGCTATGTCACGCGCACTTACCCGGTAGCGGAAGCGGCAGCGGTTGTCGGGTACGCCACGCTGGAGTACGGCACCAGCGGCATCGAGGCCGCCTGTGATGCCCGGCTCCGCGGCGAGATCGACAGGTCGGCTTGGCACAGCGTCCGGGACGAGTTGCTCCACGTCGATCCTGTAGGGCGCGATGTGCGAGTGACGATAGATGCCCGCCTTCAGGCTGCGGCGCAAGCTAAGCTTGCCGGCCAAGTCGGCGCTGCCGTCCTCGTCGATGCACATACCGGCGAGATCCTGGCACTTGCCTCGGCGCCGACCTTTAGTACAGCAACCATAGGAGAGGTCTGGGAGGAGCTGCGTGATGCCCCCGAATCCCCTCTGCTCAACCGGGCGACACAGGGGCTGGCCCAACCCGGCACGAGCCTGCAGCCCTTCATCCTCGCAGCAGGATGGCAAGCAGGCACAGCCACAGCACCGGTTGAGCCGATAACCAACTCCGTGCCCTTTGACGGCATGGCAGTCAACTGCCGGCATATGCCGCAGGAGAGCACATGGTCGTCCGTGTTGTCTTCCGGCTGTCCATACCCCTTTGTCCAGGTGGCGGAGGAGCTCGGCAGCGCGCAGTTCGTCGAGAGTATGCAGCGCTGGGGCTTCTTGAACGCTCCCGACCTGGCGCTGCCCAGTGTGGCGGCTGATCTCGAGGAGATGGCTTTGGACCTACAAGAGGAAGCCTTGGGTCAAGGACAACTCCTGCTTACGCCCCTTCAGATGGTCGAGGCCATGGCAACGCTTGGCAACGATGGACTCCGCCCCGATCTGCATATCCTAGCGCAGCCTACAGCCGGGTGTACAGAGCCTCGAGCCGATCCTGCCGAGGGGCAGCGCGTTGTCGACGACGACGTCGCAGAGCGCATCCGCGCTGCACTGACGCCGTACGGCGGCTCGGTGGGCCACGTAGGTACCGCTGTGGCCGGTCCGGAACGCGAACAGGCGTGGTTCGCAGGCCTCAACTCAGCCTCTCTCCCTCGCTACGCCGTGGCCGTCCTGCTGGATCGGCCAGAAACCTCTCAAGCAGCTGCAGATATCGGTACGGAATTGCTCCGCTTGGTCATAGAGCTCCAATAGCGGCCCAAATTGGTTAGTTTCTAACTCTGGACCGACTTTTGGTTTGACAAAGGCGCGTTTCTTCTTATTATATGAGTAAGAAAGCACTGCGATCTGCACGCGGTGTCGTTTCTCCATCCCATTACCAAGTGGTGGCGGCCCAGCCAGTTCACTGAGGAGCTCTCGATGAATGAAACGATCCTACTGATTGAAGATGATGAGGCACTGGCGCAGTTGGTACAACTCCTGTTGGAGCGTGCGGGCTACACGGTGCAGGCTGCCAACAATGGGGAGTCGGGCCTGAGATCGGCCCGCCAGACCCCCCCAAGCCTAGTGCTCCTGGACATCCTTATGCCGGACATGGATGGCTGGCACGTCTACGAAGCTCTGCGCCGGATTAC
>JAFGNI010000348.1 GCA_016927095.1 Anaerolineae bacterium
CTTGCTAACGCAGCTGGACCTCCCCGCGGGTGTGATGCAGAAGCTGGAAGCCGAGAACGCGCTGCGGCTGGTACCTCTGTGAGGATACGGGCCATGGCGATGGTATCGAGGATAGGTGCTAGCGCACATCAGGCCAGTCCCGAGGCCGGCACCACCTGGGCGTGACGTGCGGAGGTGTGGGGTCTTGGTGCGCAACTGCAGAGAGGTGAGATGATGCTACTCGACATACTCCTGGTACTCCTGATCGTGGTGATCATTGCACTGACGGCGATGGAAGGCCTCGTTCGCTCAGCGTTCATGCTCTTCTCATTCTACTTGCTGACAATCCTCGTCGGCATGCTGATCGCGGGCCTCAACCTTGCGCAGGCGTTGGCCGACGCTGTCATCTCGTCGCTGGGCACCGGGCCAACTACGCCATCGTTCTATCAGGGCATCATGTTCATCGGCGTCCTGATTGTGGCGTGGATCATCACCGTGGTAATGATCCGTATGGGGCTGCGCGATACCTCGATCCAGATGCTTGGCTGGGGCGACAACGTTCTAGGCACCCTTCTGGGCTTTGTGCTGGCCCTAGCGCTGGCGGCAGTGGTCTGCAACTCCTGGGGCGTCATCGTCGCGGACCGTTGGCAACCGGATCGTATATGGCTTCCGATGCGCGTTGCGTTCGAGAGCTCTGCCGTCCGTCCCTTCATGATGCGGGTGTTGCTTGTTTATCGTCGGGCTCTCTTTCCATTCGCCGGCACGGGCTACCCGGTGTTCTTTATCCCGCAAGGCTGATCTTCCTGCCGGCTTCTAGCGCCGGCAGCTTCGTCCCACCTTCGTGAAAGGAGATACTATGACGCAGACTGCGCCATCGCTAGCGCTGTTCGGCGGCCCGCAGGCCGTCACCCTGGACCCTCGGGATACCTTCACGTGGCCGATCGTTACCGAAGCGGACGAAGTGGCGGTTCTGGCGGTCCTCCGCCGCGGCGCTATGTCGGAACTCGATGTGACCATGGATTTCGAGGAGGCGTTCGCTGCTTGGCAAGGGCGTCGTTATGCCTTGGGTTTCAACACCGGCACCGCTGCATTGCATGCCGCAATGTTTGGCGTGAAAGTCGGCGTCGGCGACGAGATCATCTGCCCCAGTCTGACTTACTGGGCCTCGGCGCTCCAGGTTTTCTCGCTCGGTGGAACGGTGGTGTTCGCCGACATCTCCCCTAACACGCTGTGTCTTGACCCCGACGACATCGCGCACCGCATTACGGCTCGCACGAAGGCCATCATGGTCGTGCACTATATGGGATATCCTGCCGAGATGGACGCCATCATGGCCATTGCAGATGCGCATGGTATCCCGGTGATCGAGGATGTCTCGCACGCTCACGGAGGGCTGTACAGGGGGCAGACCGTCGGCACGTTCGGAAAGGTCGCTGCTATGTCCCTGATGAGCGGCAAGTCTCTGCCCATCGGCGAGGGCGGCATGTTGGTCACCGACGATCAGGAGATCTACGAACGCGCCATCGCGTTTGGCCATTACCGACGCTACGATGATCGCATTGAGACGCCCGAGTTGCGGGCGTTCCGGGGTCTGCCGATGGGAGGGCAGAAGTGCCGCATGAACCAGCTCTGCTCGGCGATGGGGCGGGTCCAGCTGGCTGCCTATGATTCCCGCGCCGCGGAGACGCGGAAGGCGATCAACGCCTTTTGGGACCTCTTGGAAGGCGTTCGCGGGCTGCGAGCGCACCGCGTCGACCCCCACGGTGCCAGCACCATGGCCGGATGGTATGCTGCGGGTGGCCTCTACCGACCGGAGGAGCTTGGGGGACTCTCCGTGACCCGCTTCGCCCAGGCGGTTCAGGCTGAAGGCAGCTCGTGCCGGCCCGGGATCAACAAGCCCTTGCACCTGCATCCGCTCTTCAACAGCTGCGACATCTATGGCCACGGCAAGCCTACCCGCATCGCCCATAGCGAGCGCGATCTACGCCAGCCCCCGGGTAGCCTACCGGTCTCGGAGGGCATAGGCGCACGCACCTTCGGCATCCCGCAGTTCAAGCGCTACAACCTCGATGTCATTGAACAGCATGCCGCGGCTTATCGCAAGGTGGCCGAGAACTACGCCACGCTTCTGGCTGATGACGGGGGCAACGCACCGGATCTCTGCAACTGGGGACTCTAGAACGATCGCGTCTCGCCTCAGATAGCACGGGTTCCTGAGGCGAGACGCGATGTTCTGTGCGTAACCCAGGGTGAACCTGCCGGTCCCTAGAACCGGGTTAGCCTGCCGTTGTTGGTGAACATCGGTACCGGCTCCCCTACGACCGAAATGTTCTCTTTCGCTGCCAGTTCCCGGACTATAGGATCCGAGGCATAGAGTTCGCCTAGGTGGAGTGTATTGCGGATACGAAGGACACGAGGCTGGCTGTTGGTGGGCAGGTTGCAGCTCCGCAAGGCCCACGCGTAGGCCGTCTGGTCGTCAGGTGCCAGCAGCGGGATCTTGCCACGTTGGAGAAAGGTGCTGGTGACGGTGTTCTCGTTGGTTGCGCTCAGGTCCAGCAGGTCGAAGAAACGTCGTGTTGTCACGTCCGCCAACCCCAGACCCACGGCATTGCCATGAGAAGCTTTGGTGAGATCGAGGACGACAATCGCCTTGATCCGCGGTCGCTCCGGCTCAGGTTGGTCTCGGATGTAGTTGCGGCCGATGATGTTGGGGTCGATGCCCGCGCCGCTGATATCCTTGCCCATTTCGTCGATGATCAGGACATCGATATCGTCAACGGGGAGAGCGGGCATGTTGGCACGCGAAAGCTCCAGTAGGGCAGGCTCCTTCTCGTGAATCTCCGTCGCGGCTAACGCCTTCACCGTCATCGTCTCATCGTAGGCGTTTTCCACCAGGGCCAGGCCAAAGCGGACCTTGCCGGTGGCGAGGATCTGTTGAGAGGTCCAGGGGATGAGGTGCCGGAGGCCATAGACACCCGAACTATGGATCTCAAGGGCCTGACGGTGCTTGCCCAGCCCGATGACCGACATCTTTACCAGTCCGCTCTCGTGGGGACCGTGGAAGTCGGTGTGGAGCTTCACGCGGTTGATCAAGACGACGCCGTCAGACTCATAGGCGTAGCGATCCATGAAGACGCGACAGCGCGCGTCGGGTGGGGTGAGTTCGACGGTCTCGAGCGAGCTGCGCAGGGGGCACCCCATCGCCTCGGAAGTGATCCCATAGCTGGCGAGGACCTGGGTCTGACCCTCTGCGGTACCGCCGCCGTGGCTACCCATCGCGGGGATGATGAAAGGGGTTGCGCCCCAGCTTTTCACTACGTCGACGGTGGTCCTGACGATGGCGGCGATGTTGGCGATGCCGCGGCTGCCGACGGCAATGGCGATGGCCGCTCCTGGCTTGATCAGATCGGCGACGGTGGCCAACTCCTGGCGGGTTGCCCCGGGCACGTCGGCGATGTAGGGACGAGGAAAGGCTTGGGCGAGCTTCGTAAGGTGCAGGATCATGTGGGCTCCTTCAACTGCCGAACTGCGGCAACCACTGTGCTTGTGCCTCGAGCATCTCGTCGACCATCTTGTGAATCTGGTTCAGGGTCAACACGGCGCTCGTGTACTTATCCAGCGCCACGGCGGCGTGGATGAGATCCCTGTCACCGGTCTGGGCGCCCTTGACGGCACAGTCCTGGACCGCGACACTCCCGGCATTGATCCCGGCGCAGGCGGCGGGCAGGTCGCCGATGTAGGTGGGCTGGATGCCCTGCGCATCGACCAGACAGGGCACCTCGACGCTGCAGCCATCCATGAGGTTGGTGATGATGCCGGTATTGGGAACGTTGCCGTAGATGACGCGAGGGGTGTTCGTCGTCATTGACTCGATGATATAGGCGCCGTACTCGTGACTGGGCTCCAGCGGCTGCTCGGCTAGCTCTGCAGCGCGACGCTCCAGCGCCTCGTAGTCGTGGTTGTTGCAGATCTCATAGTAGTCCCAGCGCTCAGGAACCCAGTATGCCACCTCTTCCTCCGTCCGCCGGAAGTAGGGTAAATACTCCGAGGCATGGTGGCTCGACTCGGTCTGGAAGTAGCCGGTGAGGTTCATGATGGCGGTGCGAACCTGCTCACCGCCGCCACCATACAGGTCGTCGCTCGGGTTCTCTCCGCCGTCCATCTCCTTGCGTGCCTGAGCCGCGAAGCCGTTCATCGTCCGGCGGAGCAGCGGCAGGACGTCTGTGCCTCTGTGGCGGAACTCGATGAACCAGGCCTGGTGGTTGATGCCCGCGCACTTGAAGGACCAGGATCCAGGCTCTAGACCCATACGGTTCGCCAGCATCTGCGAGGTGCCCTGGACTGAGTGGCAGAGGCCAACCGTCTTGATGCCGGCGTCTGACGCGTACCAGCAGTTGATGCTCATTGGGTTGGCGTAGTTGATCACGAGCGCCTCGGGACAGACCTCGTGCATATCTGCGATGATCAGGTCCAGCTCAGCTGCGGTGCGCAGACCGCGGAAGACACCGCCGGGCCCCAGCGTGTCACCGACGGTCTGATCGAGTCCGTATCTCCGGGGGATCTCTACGTCGAGGTTGTAGGCCTCGAGGCCGCCTACTTGAAAGGTGATCACGACGAAGTCGGCGCCATCCAGCGCGGTGCGCCGATCGGTTGTTGCTTCGACCGTAGCGGGCAGGTGGTGTTGCTCGATCAGCCGCTTTGCGTGCCCGTAGGTACGGGCCAAGTTGTCGGCGTTGATATCCATCAGACAGAAATGGACGTCAGCCAGTGCGGGGAATGACAGGATGTCGCGGATCATCGTCAAGGGGAAAACATAGCCGCCAGCACCTACAATTGTTACCTTGGGCATTTTCGGAACTCCTTTCAAGAGCTGATGTGATTTCTGTCTCGCTGTCGCGCTTCAGGATACCTTGGGCTTTCGGCAACGGGGACCTATGCTACGACAGAAGCAAGAAGCCCCCGGCACTGACAAGGGCGCCGACGATGGAACTGAGGAAGTTGACCCAGTCGTTGTTGAGCCACCGCCAGCCGCGGATGAGCTCGTTCAGCGATCCGTCTGGATCAACCGGCCTCTCTGTCTCTTTGTTGCGGACGCGTGTGTAGTAGATCGCTTGAACGGTGGCACCAAGGAGGCTGTCGAAGAGCGAACCGGCGAGACCGCCAAGGGCGCTGGTGGCGACCAACAGCCAACCGATCGGCGCGCGGCCTGGTCCAACAACGTCACTCCACCATAGACCGTCCAGCAGGACGAAAACGGCAGCTGCTGCGCCAATGGTGCCGCCTCCGGCCAATGTCGCGAGCGTGCCAAGGAGGCTGATAGCGCCCGAGGTACCGGGTTCCACCGCTCTCCCCGTGGTGACCAGGCGTGGCGGGCGCTTGGCCAGCACGCCCAGCTCTGTCGCCCACGTGTCGGCGTTGACCGTCGCCATCGCTCCGCTGAAGGCGAAGAGCAGCGCGGAATGGGGGAACAGCGCGAAAGCCAACGCCAGCAATGTGCCTAAGCCACCGTTTGCGAGCACTTGCCCTAGGTCTCTACGCGATCCTTTGGCAAACTTCTCGGCAAGCTGTTCCTTTGTGCCGGCTCTATACCTAGACAGCACGGTGGATAGCACGAAGAAGGTGATCAGCAACATCCCCCATGGCCAGCCGCCAAATCCGAAGATCAGGGATCCGGTGATGACAGCACCCACTGCGCCGCTTCCCGTCAGAGCCTGGCGCCGGTAGGCGACGGCGGCAATCAAGCTGCTGAGCACAATCCCTGATAGGAGCTGGATAGGCTGGATCATGGCTGGGTCTAGGTGCGCCTGAAGCACCCTTACGGAACCAGCAGGAAGAGCGCCGCACCCGTAAGCAATGGGACGGTCAGGTTGTCCGTGCCGGCTGGCGAAAGCCCTTCCGCCGCAGTTGCGATCGCTGTGCCAGCCAGCGACAGGAGAAGGGCCTGCCCCACCGAGAGCGCTGTGCTGGCGGGACTGAGAGCGGATTCGGGCAGGATAAGGAAGGTCACCAGAATGGAGGCAAATGAGAACAAAGCCATGGCGACGGTTCCCTCCCAGGACCGCTGGTGACCCAGAACGTGGTAGTGGCGCTTGCCGACGAACTGGCCCACGATGCTCGCGACGCCATCTCCCCATGTCATGGCCATGGTTGCCGCAATGGCAAGGGGGACACGGTCCACCGGCCCTTCTGGTCGCCACAGGAGGGTCAGCAGTATGGTGATGGAGATCGCAAAATAGACCGTGCCTAGCGTTGAGTCCGTCGTATCCATAGCTTTGAAGATCTGATAGCGGTAGAAGAGGTAGTTGAGGACGATGAAGGTGGCAAAGGGGATGAGACCCAGGCGGCTGTCAAAGAGGGCGAGGGTGCCCCATACCCACATGCCGGCGCCGATATGAACGATCTTGCGGGTCAGGAACTGGGGCCACTTCAGGCGCCTGCCAATGGCTTCGACACTCAGGAGAAGGCCAAAGGCGTACACATAGGAAAGGACTAGGGCCAAGATGTCTCGTTGTGTCAACTTGCGCTCCTTAGGGTGCGGACGAACTGCGCCAGAGGTCACGCGTCTGCACGAACGGTGATCATTCTACCACGGAGCGATGAACTTGTGTAGAATGGAGCTGAGCTGAGGGACATTGTGCTCCACGAGGCAAGGTGTCGGAGCCGTAACTTCTTGCGGCTTCGCACGTCGTAGAAGATAGGAGCGGATATTGGATAGCGGAGAAGAGCTGCTGCGGCGAGCTCAGAACTGGGACGAGTCAGCGCTCGCCGAGATCTACGATACCTTTGGACCACCGATTCACCGCTACATTTACCGGAAGACTGGCAACCTTGATGCGGCTCAGGACCTGACCTCTGAGACCTTTCACCGGTTCCTGTTAGCGCTGAAGCGGGGGGGCGGTCCGCGTGAGCACCTATCGGGGTGGCTATATCGGGTGGCACACAACCTGATCGTTGATTACTACCGGGACCAGCCTGATGTGCCGCATGCGGCCCTTGACGACGCCGATCCATCGAGGCCTGCGACGCAAGATGAGCATGTCGCTCGGAAGGACCGGGCCAGTCGGGCTCGGGCGGCGCTGTTGGCGCTTACACCGCTACAGCGGCAAGTTATCTCACTGCGCTACCTTGAGGAGATGAGCCTAAAGGACACCGCGGCTGTCCTCGGTCGCACGGTTGGCAGCATTAAGGCGCTCCAACATCGGGCTATTGATAGTCTGCAGCGCCTACTGGAGGAGGATGATGAAGCTTAGGTGGTTCTGGTTGCGAAAGGGTATGCCTTCGTCTGTACGTGACGCATTGGATGCATTGCGTCCAGTGCCAAGTCCTGACGTGGTAGCCTGGGAAGACGGGCGGAAAACCTTCTTGGCAGAGGCGCGCGGCTATGCTGCGGAGTTTGGGACCACCAATACGGATCGAGCCGACCAAGAAGCCGTATCATCGGACGCGGCTCCCCGTCGTAAAGGATGGGTATCGCGATTTCGGTCGGTTTTTGGTTTCAACTCAAAGGAGGTACGTCCGATGGCAGTCGCATTCAAGTTGATGCTGTTGTTAGCGATGATGGCCGGTGGGTCGACCGGTGCTGTGAGAGCTGCTCGCGAGAGTCTACCCGGTTCGCCGCTCTATGCGATCAAAACGCAGCTTGAGAACTGGGAATTGGGCCAAGCTCGAAATCCAGATGCCTTGACCCAGGTGGCTATGGCGCAAGCTCAGAACCGGGTGGAGGAGGCAAGGCGTCTTGCCGATCAGGGAGATGGTGTGCCCTCGGAACTCGCCGCGCGGTATCAGGAGAGACTCGGGATGGCGCTACAGGCCAGCGGTACGCTGACTGAGCCGTTGCGGCTTCAGGTGCGGGCCTCTATCTCGGAGACCGTAAGGAACCAGATGCAAATCATGGCTAAGGTTGCCGCAGGGACTGAGGATGATGGTGAGGCTGGTCCAGTCCAGGCTATGGTCCAAGCGATGGTGCAGGCCCATACACAGATCGGGCAGTCGGATGACGGTGATAGCCCAGGGGGGAATGGCCCCGGTGGTGGGATCTGCGATGGGCCGGAAGACTGCGAAGGGAATGCTAACAGCTATGGTCCCGGCTACAGCGGCGATGAGGATGCCGATGTCGGTAACTATGGCCCCGGCAGCGATGACGATCCAGACGACGATGGCGAGGTCGGCAGCTATGGTCCGGGCTATGGTAAGAACGATGATCAAGACGGCCAGTACGGTCCTGGCGACGGAAGTCCTGACGACGATGACCAGGGCAACGGTCCTCAGTTCGGCAGCGACGATGAGGAAGACAACGGCAACAGCTACGGACCCGGAGATGGCACCGGTGACGGCGAACCTGACGAGGATGGTGATGGCTATGGTCCCGGCTATGGCACTGATGATGACGACGAGGATAACGGTGCACAGGCTGGGCCTGAAGATGGTGAGGGTGGTGGCGAGCCCAACGGAGATGACAACGGCGACAACCTCAATGGCTCCACGCACTGAGGGGATGAAGGATTTGGGTAGAGGGCGGTAGACTCAACATGGCGCCCGACGAGTAGCTTGCCAGCCATAGGCAGCCCTCGACGAGCGCGCCACAAAAGCCCTCAGGCAGTTGTGCTCAAAGCCTAGCCACACTGCTTGAATCTGATCACAGCCCCCGGATCTCTGAGATCCGGGGGCTGTTGCGTGAAACGGGCTTTGTGCAGTACAATGGCACAAGAGCAGATCAGATTAGCGCACCGGAGGTCCTCGATGATGCCGTTCGATGCACAGCAGGCCGCGCGTATGCTCGAAACTCAGCTTGCTCCCTGGCACGCCGCGGTCGCTGCACCGTCTGCCGCACAGGAGACCGTGCTGGACCAGCTACTCCGTGACTATGCCAAGACACGGTATGGCATCGATCACGGCGCTGGCAACGTCGATACGTTGGCCGACTACCGTCGCGCGTTCCCGGTGATGACCTATGAGGACTGCAGGCCCATCATACAGCAGGTGATGGCTGGCGACATAGAAGCCCTGCTGTGGGAGTCGCCGGTGGGATGGGCCATTACCCGCGGCACGACGAAGGGGGAGTCCAAGTTCATCCCCATGACGCCGACGGACCTCGATATGCGGGTGAGTGCGGGACGCGCTGTGATGCAATACGTAGCGAGCACCCAACGGCTGGATGTCTTTCAGGGGGTCAACCTCAACCTCAACTTTCCCTCCGAAATCGGCACGCTCAGGGTAGGTGATCGGGAGATGAGCTATGGGTATAGCTCGGGCATCTACACCAGGCACGTCTCCACGCGGACGCCGGTGCGGTCGCTGCCGACGCAGGAGGCCATTGATGAGCTGGGTGGCGGCAAGACGCTTAGGGATTGGCACCGCCGCTTCGAGCTGGCCTACGAGACCTGCAAAGACCAGGACGTTGCCCTGGTGGGCGGCGTCTGCTCAACTGCGTTGATGTTTGGTCGCTATCTGCACAAGACACACAAGGTTTACCCCAAGGACCTTTGGCAGGTGCGGGTGATGACGCTGGGCAGCCAGCCGGGCATCAACACGACGCACCGACCGGCGCTGACCGCGCTGTATGGCTCAGCAGCGGTCCGGGAGATCTACGGTGCAACAGAAGGTATGTTCGGGCAGCAGCGGGATGAGAAGCGGGCGTGGGTTCCCAACTACGACCTCTTCCTCTTCGAGGTCAAGACGCGCCGAGGGCTCAAGCTACTGCACGAGATGCGCCCCGGCGAGATGGGCAGCCTCGTGGTTTCCACGCCGGTGCTGCCGAGGTACGAGATTGGCGACCAGATCCTGGCACTGAAGCCGCCTCACTTCCGCTGCATCGGACGCGCGCGTTGGTCGACCCCGCTGCGGTACGCATGGCAGGAGCTTGTCTCGTTCAACCTGGGGCAGCTCTAGCGATCAGGTTCGCGCCTCCGTGGGTGTAAGCTTGATCAGGGCCACGGCATAGGGGCCAAGGACGAGGTGGGTCGTGGGGTCATCAGGATCGAGTGTGCCTGACGCTACGGGATCGAAACA
>JAFGNI010000349.1 GCA_016927095.1 Anaerolineae bacterium
CTTACCCGCTAAACGTATCCTGCCCGATCCGCGGGATGCCGTACACAGGCCGCCAGCCCTCGCTCATCGGCTTCTTGAGGTACGGCGCCATCTCCGCCTCGGTGCGCAGCGTCACCTGCTCGACCGGTGGCACGGTGCCGGGCGGGAAGGCCTCCAGGATATGGTCGTTGAGCAGCGTCAGGTACTTCAGGATCGCCGCCAAGGGCCACTTGGCCTTGCGGGCGTCACCGTGGGTCGCCTTGCCGACCACGCCCTCGGGCGTGCCCGCGATCTCGATCGCGGATTGGCCCTCGCCCTCGGACCAGCGGCTTGACCGCCCGAACGGGTCGACAGACTTGTCGAAGTGGCCATCGGGGAGGTAGCTGATGCCCTCGGTGTCGACGGCGTAATCCATGTCGATCATCTCCGGGTGCAGGTAGAGGCCCAGCGAGGTCTCGGACTCGTCGGCGTGGACGAAGTTGGTGTCCCAGACACCACCGCGGTCCGTCGTGCGGAAGAATTCGCGCACGGCCCGGTGCCAATCGATCACGCGGAAGATGCCGGGGAGCTGGTAGCGCTTGCAAAACTGCTGGATCGCCGACTCCAGCACCCAGAGCTGTCCGTGGTTGTTGATGATGATCTGCTTGCGGAAGCCGTCGTTCCACAGTCCCAACATCGTGTCGATCAGAAACTCCCGCAGGACGTTCTCGCGGATGATCACCGTGCCGGGCATACCCAGGTGGTGGTAGGGGTGGGCCCCGTACATCAGCGGCGGGAGCGCCAGGTTGATCGGCGCGCCTCGTTTCGCGGTGTAGCGCCGCACGCCCTCGCAGATCTGGCTCACATAGAGCGTGTCTGAGGCGCTGGGCATATGCTGTCCGTGGAGCTCGGTGCTGCCGACGGGGATCAGCACGATGTCGTTCTTCTCGCGGTTTGCCTCGACCTCGTGGCGCACCGTCGTCTGGATGTAGGAGCCGGCCTTCCCCCACTCAACAGGCGAGGGCATCCCATACTCGGCGAGGATCGCGTCGATCTCCTCCTCGCTCGCTTCCCACAGCTCCTTCTTCATCCGGCCGACCGCGTTGTCTTCAAAGAAGAGGTCGGGCTGATCGGTGGCCAACAGGCCGGGTGGCGTTGGTCGTATCTCTGACATAATCGTCTCCTTGTGGGTTGAAGTGTTGCAACGTTTGACCGTCTGAACGCTTGAACGTTCTAACGTTTGAACGTTTCAACGTTGCAACGTTCTAACGTTTGTTGGTTACGCGTTTGGCTTCACCAGAATCTTCCCATCCCGCCGCGTTGTCGACTGGGCGATGGCATCAACGGTCTGGTCCAGGGCGTACTTCGCCGTGATGATCTCGCTCAGGTCGAGCCGTCCGGCAGCGACGAGGCGGATGACGTTGGGGAAGGTCTCGTGGCCCGAGTGGCCCTGGGCGCCGTAGGCCTGCGCGCGGCGGACCTGGAAGCTCTCTAGGTACATCGGCACCCGCTGCGCCGCGCGTCCGATCTGCACAATCTTGGCGTTGATCGCCAGCGCCTGCTCCATCTCGGGGATGGTCAGGTGCGGCGCGCCGGCGGCCTCGACGTGGAAGTTGAAACCCTCACCCATGCTGTGCGCCATCAGCACCTCGTGGGGCACCACCTCGCGCGGGTCGTAGACGAAGTCGGCGCCGACCTTCTTGGCCAGCTCCCGGCGCTCCGGTGAGACCTCAAAGCCGACGATCGTGCCCGCGCCCGCCGCCTTCGCCAAGCCGACCGCTGCCAGACCGATGGAACCGGTCCCGAAGATCGCGACGTAATGGCCCGGGCGGAAGCCGCCCGCGCGCTCGAACATGGCGTTGTACGAGACGCAGGAGGGCTCTGTCATCGCGCCCACCTCGTAGGCCTTCTCCTCGCTGCCGTAGCGCTCGGCGATGGCGTCGATGGGCCAGCAGAACTTCTCGTCCACCGCGATGTAGTTCGCGAAGGCGCCAGGGATCGTGAAGCCGATCTCCTCCAGGTTGGTGCAGTGGTTGGGGTAGCCGTTCCGGCAGGGGATGCAGCGCCCGCACCAGATCATCTCTTCGGCAGTGACCATGTCGCCGACCTTGCGCGTCGTGACGTCCTTGCCCACCGCCACGATCTTGCCCGCGAACTCGTGGCCCAAAATCGTGGGGAACTTCGTCAAGCCGGGATAGAGGATGTAGTCGTCCTCATCGGTCTCGTAGAAGTGCATATCCGAGCCGCAGACGCCACATGCCTGGACCTCGATCACAACGTCCTGTGGCCCCGGCGATGGGTCGGGCCACTCGCGCACCTCCAGCGTCGGGTGGCGCCAGATGCTGTTGCCGGTGATCGCCTTGCCCGTCTCCTTCTCCCAGTCCGAAACCACGTAATCCGGCTTCGGGTCCCACTTCGCGTCCAGTACCAATCCCTTCATTGCATAGCCTCCCTATAGTGTTCTGAGAACGTTTCAACGTTTAAACGTTAGAACGCTCAAACGTTACTTCCTCGATTCTGACGGGCCGGTGCGCTGCGTAGGACTTGCGGGCCGCGTAGCCCATCAGAATCGCCATCCGACCGTCTTGTCCCGTGGCGGGGGGCTCGCGATTCGCCAGCACGCAGTCGACGAACTGCGTCAGCTCGGTCACGTAGGACTCGGTGTAACGATCCATGAAGAAGTTGAGCGGCAGATCTGTGCGGATGCTGTCGCCGTCGCTCACGAGGGCCGTGTTCGCGAAGTCATTCTCCGTGCGCACCGACCCGCGGCTGCCGAAGACCTCCACCCGCTGGTCATAGCCGTACGTGGCTCTTCGGCTGTTGTCGATCGTCCCGATGGCGCCGTTCTCAAAGCGCAGCGTGATCACAGCGGTGTCGATGTCGCCCGCCTCGCCGATCGCCGGGTCGACCCTCACCCCGCCCTCCACGTAGAGCTCGGTGACCTCGCACCCCATCAGGAAGCGTGCCATATCGAAGTCGTGGATGGTCATGTCCAGGAAGATGCCGCCCGAGACCTTGACGTAAGCCAGGGGTGGGGGAGCCGGATCGCGGCTGATGATGTGCAGGATATGCGGTTCACCGACGGCCCCTTCCGCCACCAGCTCGCGCACCCGCCGGAAGTTGTGGTCGAAGCGCCGGTTGAAGCCCACCATCAGCTTCACCCCTGCCTCTTTCACCGTGGCTAGGACCCGATCCACGCGCGCGAGGTCGAGGTCGATGGGCTTCTCGCAGAAGATGTGCTTGCCGGCGCCGGCAGCCGCCTCGATCAACGCAGCGTGCGTGTCGGTGCTGGAACAGATCAGCACTGCATCGACATCGGGATGCCGCAGCACCGCCTCAGGGTCGGTCGTCACCATCGGGATGCCCAGCTCAGACGCGGATTGGGCGGCAGCCTCCCTGCGGATGTCCGAGATCGCCACCACCTCCGCCTTCGGGATGCGTGTCACCAGGTTGCGCACGTGCAGCGACCCAATCCGTCCCGCACCAATAACGCCTACACGTAGTCGATCGTTCATAGCACCTCCTATTACGGCTGGGGATAAGGGAAAGGGGATAGGGGATAGGGAGGCATTGTCAAGTCCTGAAATACGTTTACAGAACATGTGTTCCATCCCGATTCGTTTTCCGCACCTTAACTAACGTGATTCCTACCTTTTGGACTATGAAGCCGCCGGTATAGCCTCAACCGGCTCGTACTGATACACGGTAAAGGCGTCAGCTGCTGCGCGGCCCGTATACACGGTCATCGGATAGGCGTAGGCCAGCGATTGGTGCGGGCGCTCGTGGTTGTATAGATAAACGCCCTCCGTCGCCGCATAACGGGCCTGGGCCTCATCGGCAAAAGGCAGACCGAGACCATACTCCTGCTTGAGAATGCCAATCACCCGTTCGGCATAGGCATTGTCGTAGGAGCTGCCCACCTCGCCCATGCTGGCGACGATGCCTTGGGCGCGCAGCTCCTTCTGATAGGGGTGGCTGGTGTATTGCACCCCATGATCGCTGTGATGGATGAGACCCGCCAACGGCCGTCCAGCCCGCTGGGCGGCTTGCTGGAGCGCCGCCAAGGCATGTTGCGCTTCCAGGCTGCGGGCCAACACGGCGCCCAGAATGGCGCGACTGAATAGATCCATGACGACAAACCAGTACACGAAGTGCCCATTCTGCAAGGCGAGGTAGGTGATATCAGTAACCCAGACCTGATCAATCTGCCTGACCGTCAAGCCAGCGACTCGGTTGGGCAGGCGAAGCCGCCCGGCCCAGGTGGTGCGGCGCGGCTGACGTTCTCGCCGGACCAGCATATGGGCTTCCCGCAGGAGATCAAAGAGCTGATCACGGCCGATCCGCAAGCCCTCCTGCTCTAGTTGGGGCCGCAGCTGCACCAGCAGCTTGCGCGTGCCCATCTTGGGATGCCGGCAACGCACCATACGCACTAGACTCAACACCCGGGCGTCCCGAGCTGTCTCCCAGGCCCGGCGCTGGCGTTCTTGGTAGTAGGCCTGGGGCGTGATCCCCACGGCCTCACACAACGCGCGCACTGTCACTTCTCCCTCACCGACGGCGTAGGCATACTCGATGATCCGAGCCCGTTTTTTTTGAGCGCATCCCGACCGTAGGTCTCCTCGTAGACCTGTAACTGGCCCTCCAAGAGGTGCTTCTGGATGGTGAGATCGGTCACCACCTCCTGGAGAAGATCGCGCTCTTGTTCCAGTTGACGCAGCTGGTCGGCTTCCTCCGGCGTCTGAATGTGGACCACCGCGTGACGCAGTCCCTCGCGACCATACTGCTTGACCCACCCCGTGACCGTATCAACCTTGCCAATGCCATACTTGCGGCAGAGCACCCCGGCACTCGCGCCCTCTTCATACTCGGCGACGACTTGACGTTTGAAGGCTTCACTATACCGTTTATATACCGTGCGCTGAGTCATGTGCACCTCCTGTTATGGGGACAGTGTACTTTCACTGTCAATCTCTATCAGGACGTGACATCCGGCCCTTGTCCCTTATCCCCTGTCCCTTTTCCCTGTGCTCTCCCGGCGCACCAGCTCTGGCATGAGCACCCGGTCCTCGACGGCATCCCCCGCGAGAAGCGCCAGCATCATCTCCATCGCGACGCGGCCCATCGCCTCGCGAGGCTGGCGGACCGTGGTAAGCGGCGGGCTGATCCAGCGGGCCAGCTCGATGTCATCGAAGCCCACGATGCTGATCCCGACGGGCACCTGAACGCGCTGCTGCCGGCACGCGACCAGGGCCCCGGCTGCCGTGCGGTCGTTGTAGCAGAGGGCTGCGGTCACCCCGCTGTCCAGCAGCGCGGGGAAGGCCCGTTCCCCGACGGCAGCGTCGTCCAGCGTGCCGATCTCGTGCTCAGGCACTACGTGCGCCCAGTCGGGGGCCGGTACGATGCCGGCGTCTCGCAGCGCCCGCTCGTACCCCTCGTGCCGCAGCCGGTTAGACCGCTGCCGGTTGCCCAATCCCAGATACCCGATGCGCCGGTGGCCCAAGTCCAGCAGATGCTCGACGGCGAGGCGGGCACCCTCCCGTTCGTCGAAAGCGACGCTGTGGAAGTCTGGCTGCGTCTCGTCCGTGTGCTGGTTCAGAAGCACGATGGGCACCTGGATCCGCGCGAGCCGGTTCCGGTACCGGTTGCTGAGCCGGGAGGCCGCGACAATGATGCCATCGACGCGACGCCGGTGGAAGGTCTCGATGACGGCCATCTCCCGTTCGGGGTCGTTGTGGGAGGCGGTGACAAACATGCTCAGGTCCGCCGCTCCGGCGACGGCGTCAACGCCGGCCATGACCTCCGAGAAAAACGGATCGGTCAGGGACGTGACCACCAAGCCGACGGTGCTGCTGCGCTGCGCCTTCAGACCGCGGGCCACGGCGTTGGGGATGTAGCCCATTTCCGTGGCCACAGCCTGGATCCGCGCCCGTGTCTTCTCATTGATCAGGGGACTGTCATTCAGCGCCCGCGAGACCGTGGAGTGCGACACGCCCACAGCGTGCGCGATGTCCTTGATCGACACCCGTTCCGGTGCCGGGCTACACTCACGTACCGGCGTCATAGTTCCGCTATTACGTTCACCCGTCTGAACGTTCCAACGTACCAACCTGCCAACGTTCAAACGTCTCCATGAACACATCTGCGTGATCGAGATTGACCAGCTCCGGCTGCCAGGCGATCACGTCGGCAAAGCGTTCGGGCTTTTTCTCGTAGATCATCACTTTGATACCATAGCGCCCGCAAGCAGCGACGAGCGCATCGCTGATCTTGTCCAAGCCGACTTCAATGATCTGGGGGTGGAGCTCCTTCTTTGCCGTGACGAGCTCCGGGACGCTGCCGACGTTGGCCTTCAGCGCGATGGTCGGGTCTAGCTCTCGCAGCAGCCCCATCCATTCGCTGCTGCCCGACCAGATGAAGACCTCGTCGTGCATCCCGGTCTCATCCAGCAGGTCGAGCAACTGCTGCGGGTGAGCGAACTTCACGTCGAGGAAGACCCGTGCGCGCCCTTTGATCCACTGGAGGAACTCGCGTAGGACCGGCACCCGCTCACCGGCGTAACGCGTGCCGGTACTCTGTGCCGGGTGGAACCAGCTTCCCGCGTCGAGAGCGGCGATCTCTGCCGCCGTCAGCGCCACGACGTGGCCCGTGCCGTCCGTCGTGCGATCGACCTTGGCGTCGTGCATCAGCACCATCTCGCCGTCGCGCGTCGTCCAGACGTCGACCTCCACCACCTCCGCGCCCCAGTCGATGCACTGCTGCGCCGCAGCATAGGTATTCTCCGGCGCGACCTGATTCGCCCCCTTGTGACACACGATCTCAGGACGTTTGAACGTTTCAACGTTTGAACGTTCCAACGTTTCAACGTTGCGCAGCAATGCGCGTAGCTCTGCGGCGCTGTGGACCGTGTGGTCGGGGATCTCATCCGCGGTCGCCGGCTGCCTGCGCCGCCGGTCGTTCCAGTGGAAGAAGACCGAGATCAGCCCCAGGCGGTTGGCACCGGCGATGTCGCGCTCCAGGTTGTTGCCCACCATCACGACGCGCCCATAGTCCTGTGGCGCGATGCCCATCGCGTCAAGTGCCGCCGTGAACATCCGCGAGTCGGGCTTGCTGGCGCCCACGACCTCGGAGATTGCCAAAGCCTCGAAGAGCTCGAGCAGCCCGTGCTGGCGCAGCACGTTGGGCGGGGTGTCGGGCCGGCTGTCCGCCACCAGGGCAAGGCGGGCGCCCTGCGCGTGGAGATCGTGCAGCAGCTGGGCCATACCCGGGATGAGCTCGGCATAGGTCGTCGTCTCCGACGCGTCCTTGATCTCCGTCCCCTCGTCCATGATCGTATCGCCCAGGTCGAAGCAGATGGCGAGCAAACGTTGGTCGGTCGATGCTGCTGATGTCACGAAACCCACCCCCTGGCGTTCATTGCACACGTGTGCAACCAGTATAATCGCCGTCCCTGGGTTGTCAAGCTGGCACTTCGCACGATGGATGGGTTTGTCACCGGATCAGCCGGCCGTTGTAGTGCAAGCTGTGCCGTAGACAGCCGCTTTCCAGCTTGCACCGGCGGCGTGGCCGCCGCCCCCTGCGCTCCATGGACACCATCGGCCGGTCCCGGCCCCGCGCTGCATCCCCAACTGAACCCCAACGGAGCCAACGCGGGCCGTCGGTTGGCGCCCCCCGTTCCGGTGTAGGATACCCACTGGGTGGCGAACACAGGAAAGGAGGCAGCGATGGATATGCTGCAATGTGCACGTGAGTCCCAGCAACGCTGGGCGCGAACCTTCGCGGGGCATCGAGAGCCGGTCGAGCTCGAGATGTCGCGGCGGACCCTCGCGGATCTCCTGGATAGCCTGAGCTGTGTGATCCGGCTGATGCTGTCCGAGAGAGAGCTACGAATCCGGGAGTGTGCAGCCGCCTGAGGCGAGGGCCGTGGGTGCGTCCCGCCGGCTTCCGACCGCGGGCCGCCATTGCCAACCTGTACGGTAGGTCAACAGAGGGCGCCGGCACCGGGGCTAGTTCCCGGGCCGGCGCCTTTCCGTGTCGCGCTCCCTCGCCGGGTTGCCCATCACCACGGCGTGGGGCGCCACATCCTTGACGACGACGCTGCCCATCCCCACCAGGCTCTCCTGCCCGATGCGCAGGTGTTGCCGGATGGTGCACGCCTGGCCCAGGTAAGCGCCGCGCGCCACATAGACGTGGCCGGCGAGGCTCACATTCGTGCAGACGGTCACCTCGTCCTCCAGATGGCAGTCGTGGTTGATCACTGCGCCGCTTAGGACAAAGACCCTATCGCCGAGTACAGCGTTGTGCCCCACGAAACAGCCGGGGTAGATGACGCATCCGGCGCCGATCCGGGCGGTGTAGGCCACGAAGGCGCTCGACGCTACCAGTGACACGACGCGCTCCCGCGCCACCGGTGGCCGGCCGCAGCCGTACTCCATCGCAAAGACGGCATCCGGGTAGTCGGTGAGATCCGCATAGGTACCCAGCACCGGCATGCCGCTCCCGGTCACCTGACCCACCCGGCCGGCCTCTGCTGCCGGCACCAGGAAACCCTCCAGCTGCCACGTCGGCTGCCGCCCGTTGATCTGCGCGACAATGTCGGCCATCTCCTGTGCGTGCGGTCCCGCGCCCAAGATGATCAAGCTCTGCACCCTTACCCCCTCCTATGTCGCTGACAGACGCACCTGCGCCACGCTGTTGGCGGGCAGCCGAACCTGGCACGTGTAGTCGC
>JAFGNI010000350.1 GCA_016927095.1 Anaerolineae bacterium
GCCATCGCCAGAGCAACCTGTTTCACATAGACCAATTGCCCACCGAAATCGGGATGCTGGGTCCAATAGCTGTCCTGTGGGTCGAAGTTCCCCTGCGGGTTCAGAAAGGTAATATGCATCGTGGTCTCCACTACACTCACGTACTCGCCCGCATTGTGCGTGAAAGGGAACGAAGGTCAAGAGGATAGGCATATAGGGTGGAGATGATGCTTCTATGGCAGCTTGTCGGGAGAGGGCTTCCGAGTATACTGTCGGCGTGACCCGGTAATGCCAAAGGAGAGGGAGTGCCTCGACAGTCAGTCCTGGTTGTGGTAGCCAATCGAACCCTCGAGCGGCGACTCTGTGCTCGCCTTGAGCAGCATTATCGTGTCCAGGTCGCCCAGCTCCGCCGGGAAGCCCTCCAATGTATCGAGGAAGATCCCCCTGATCTGGTCATCGTCGATGTTCCTTCAATCCGGTTTGACATCAACCGCTTCTTTGAGGCCTTTCACGATCTGCCTGCGCAAGTCTACAAGTTCCTGCTCTTGGGCCGGGGCATGCGGCTGGACCAGATGCCGAGCACCAATGGCTATTTGCGCCATCCCTTCACAGCGCGCCAGCTCATACGCCGTCTGCAGCGCGTCGTCCCGTCGGGACCGCGCAACACGGTCGAATGGCGGGGACTGTGTCTCGACGTCGAGAACCGTCTCCTGATCTGGCGGGGCAACCAGGTCCCCCTGACCCCCAAGCAGGCATCCTTGGCGCGGGTATTCCTTGAATCCCCGCGCGTCGTCATCTCGCGGGAGCAACTGATGCATGAAGTCTGGGGCACGGACTACATGGGAGACACCCGAACATTGGATGTCCACATTCATTGGCTGCGCAAAGCACTTGATCAAACACACGCCCCCTTCGAACTTGAGACCGAGCGTGGCGTCGGTTACCGGATGGTGACCGGGAGGCATTGAATGTGCGTCGTTTCGCCCTACCGCTGAGCCTGTTAGCCCTGCTGTTGGTCTCAACACCGGCGTCGGCTGCCTGGGGTGACGACACAGCGGCGTGGGTTGTCTTTGACACCGAAGCAGAGCTGGCACGGCTCGCCCGGCACTTGGATATCTGGGAAGTGCAGAGAGAGGGCGACGCCGCCGGTCGTCTCCTGGCCTGGGTTGGCCCTGCAGAGCTGGACTGGCTCGCATCGCAGGGCTTCACCTACACGCCGACGATACCTTCAACCCTTGGCATATCGACCATCCCCGATTACGCGTGCTATCGTACGGTGGACGAGCTCTACGATCAGCTTGCCGCGTGGGTCGCCACCTATCCAGCCCTGACGCAGCTGCACACGATTGGGCAGAGCTATGAGGGCCGTCCCCTTCAGGTGTTGAGGCTGACCAACGAGGTGACAGGCGCTGACAAGCCCGTCTTCTTCCTCATGGCAGGTATCCACGGGCGCGAGCTGATCGCGCCCGAGGCTGCGATGGTCTTCATTGAGCGGTTGCTCACCGGCTACGGCGTGGATCCCGACATCACTTGGTTGTTGGATACACAGGTCATCGAGGTGATGGTCACTGCTAACCCCGATGGCCACGTGCGCAACGAGACGGGGGAGCCCTGGGCCTACTGGCGCAAGAACGCCAATCCGGAGAACGGCTACTGCGGGGGTACTAATTTCGGCGTCGATCTGAACCGCAATTCGGGGTTTGCGTGGGGCAGTGCGTCGACCGACGCCTGTTCGGAGCTCTACCAGGGCCCGTCCAGCGTCTCCGAGACGGAGACGCTGGCGGTGGAGAGCTTCATGCGCGCCCTTTTCTCGGATCAGCGCCCGGACGATCTGATCTCGCCGGCGCCGGAAGCGACGTCCGGCCTGTTCATCACCCTCCACAGCTACAGCGATCTTGTCCTTTGGCCGTGGGGGCATACGCTAGATGCGGCCCCGAATGCCGCCGCGCTTTCGCAGCTGGGCCATAAGCTGGCGCAGACCAACGGCTACACGCCCCAGCAGGCCAGCCGCCTCTACCCTGCCAGCGGGACGACGGATGACTTCGCCTATGGTGAGCTGGGAATCGCGGCATATACGTTTGAGATTGGCAGTGGGGCGGATGGGTTCTATCCCCCGTGCATCCGGTACGACGCCCTCATTGAGCCTAACGTCGCGGCCCTCCTCTATGGAGCCAAGGTGACGCGCGCACCCTATCTCCTCCCCGCCGGCCCTGATGTGGTTGATCTCGCGACGTCGGTGATCCCCGCGACGCTACCGGGAACACGTCTCGTAGGAAGCCATTTCTTGGATGGGACGGTGCCTGGTGTGCAGATCGTTGCTGAGCTGGACGATGGCCTGAGCGGCGGGCAGGTTGTCGTCGCTGCCGAGGCCGCCATCGATGCCGCCCCGTGGACAGAGGGATTGGGCACGCCGCTGGATGCGATTGACGGCGCCTTTGACGCCGACCGGGAGATTGTCAGTGGGACGCTCTCCTTGGCGGGCCTGAGCGCGGGGCGCCACCTTGTGTTCGTGCGGGGTCAGGATGCCGCAGGCTATTGGGGGCCGCCGACCGCTTCATTCATCACGGTGACCTATGGGATGACCGTCTCGCCTGCCGCGCGGACGGGGGCAGGGCGACCGGGCACCACGGTCGCGCACGCGTTTGTTCTCGCTAACACGGGCTCGCTGTCACAGACCGTGACGCTGACCTACACGCTAGGGCTATGGCCAACGACGCTCAGTCCCGTCTCGGTGACGCAGGTGCCCGGCTTGGTCACGCCGTTGACGGTGTCGGTTGCTATACCGGAAGTCGTGGGTGAAACGGTTCGCGATCCCGTCACCGTGACCGCTAGATCGGTTGAGGCACCGTGGCTCAGCTATGACGTGCGCTTAGAAACGATCGCTCTCTGGGCCAGTTCATTCCTGCCGTTGGTCTTGCGCCAGTGATTGTGAGGGCGTGCCGGTTGGCGCAGCGAGATCAGGGGCATCCAGGGATGTGGACGTTCCTCCGCCGCAGTATACCGGTGGCGCTGGTGGTGATGCTGCTCTGGGTGCCCTTTGTGGCCGCCAGCGGACAGCCGGCTTCCGCGCTCGGCGCGTTGTGGGCCGCCGCAACCCCAGGGTTCCCGGCTGCAAGCGCATCACGGTTGCACCGGGCTGCGCCCCAGCGTGTCACCGGTGCTGTCTGGTCTGCCACAGCTGACGGGGCCAAAGCTGAGGTCCTGGTGCTCCTGCGCGACCAGGCAGACCTTGCGCCCTTCACCCACGGCGCTGTGCAAGATCGTGGCCGCCGTGTTGTCCAGGCGCTTCAGCAGACCGCAGCCACCTCACAAGCATCCCTGCGCGCGTGGCTGGAGGCTCGCGAGGTACCCTATCGCGTTTTCTACATCGTGAATGCCCTCCTAGTCGAGGCAGATGAAGGGTTGCTTCGGGCCCTGGCGCGGCGTCCTGAGGTGGCGCAGATCATGGCCAATCCTCAGGTCGCCATGGCGCTCCCACCCAATGAGCCCGTGCCGCAGCCCTTGTCGATGGCGTGGGTCGATGCGATCGAGTGGGGTGTTGCGAAGATTGGTACGCCCGAGGTGTGGGCCTTGGGCTATCGGGGCCAGGGCGTTGTCGTGGCAGGGCAGGACACCGGCTATGACTGGGAGCACCCGGCGCTGCAGCGCCAGTACCGGGGCTGGAATGGGGCTGTCGCCTCCCATGACTACAACTGGCACGACGCGATCCACAGCGGGGGCGGGATCTGCGGCCCGGATTCGCCGATGCCATGCGATGACAATGGCCACGGCACGCACACGATGGGTACCATCGTCGGCGACGACGGCGCCGACCGGCAGATTGGAGTTGCCCCGGAGGCCCGGTGGATTGGTTGCCGCAATATGTCGCAGGGCGTGGGGACGCCGGCGACCTACGCCGAATGCTTTGAGTTCTTCCTGGCGCCGTATCCTGTGGGGGCGACCTCAGCCGAGGGCGATCCCGACCGGGCCCCCGACGTGATCAACAACTCCTGGAGCTGCCCGCCCTATGAGGGTTGCGATGCCGAGAACATCGCGTTCCTGGAGGCGGTTGTCGAGAACGTGCGGGC
>JAFGNI010000351.1 GCA_016927095.1 Anaerolineae bacterium
CCGCTGCCGTCCGTGGTGGCGTCGACTCTGGCGTTGTGGATCACGACCGGCACCCCATCGGCGGTCAGGTGCACATCCAGCTCGACGCCATCGGCGCCGGCGTCCCGAGCCAACCGGAAGGCTGCGAGTGTGTTCTCGGGCGCGTGAGCGCTTGCGCCGCGATGCCCAATGACCAGCGGACGATGCAATGACCATGCGGGGCCGAACTTCGGCCTCGTGTCAGAACTCCACGAAGTAGCTATAGGCTGCACGATCGATCAACTCCTTGCTCAGGCTTGGTGGCACGCTGAGGTAGTTAGCGATATCGATGATCTGATCCAGCAAGTCGCGCGCGTGACATGCCCTTGGAGGACGGTTCGTCTTGATGTAGTGCTCGCGTATCAGATAGGCAAGCGCAGCATCCGGCACCTGCACGTCCTTTGACGCTGCCACCCGCCTGAAGATCTCCGCATATTCCTCCCAGGTCGGGTTCTTCACCTCGATCTTGTGGCGGATCCGCCGCAAGAACGCTTCGTCGACCAACTCCTGAGGCTCCAGATTCGTGGAAAAGACGATCAGTACTTCAAAGGGCACCTCGAACTTGCGCCCGGTATGCAGGGTCATGAAGTCAATGCGTTTCTCCAATGGCACAATCCAGCGGTTCAGAAGGTCAGTAGGGCGCACGGTCTGTCGCCCAAAGTCGTCGATGAGGAAGATGCCGCCGTTCGCTTTGACCTGGTAGGGCGCCTCGTAGTACCGGTAGTCTGCGTTGTAAGTCAGATCCAGCCCATCCATCGTCAACTCGCCGCCGACAACAATGAAGGGCCGCTTGATCTTGATCCAGCGTGCGTCCACGCGATGGGGTTGGCTCTCATCCACCACGGTGTGGTTGACATCATCAAAGAGCTTGATCACCTGCCCTTCGACTTCCACAGCATAGGGGATGTACATGTCCCCTTCCATCAACAGGCTGCCGATGGCCTCCGCAATGGAGGTCTTGCCATTGCCTGGCGGGCCAAAGAGGAAGATGGATCGCCCCGAGTTGATCGCCGGCCCTATCTGCTCAAAGGTGTCTTCGTTGAACACCAAGTGGGCAAGAGCGCGACGCAGTTGGCGCTGCTGCACCAGAACATCACGTAGGCCCTGTTTCCGGATCGCGTTGATATAGGACATCAGAGGCACAGGGGCTGCACCGGTGTACTGCCCGCGCTCAAGCGCGTCTCTAGCCATATCCCGCCCCCGGCTCGTTAGCACGTACTCGTAGGTTGACTCCGAGAAGCCCCCTCGGCCTGTCGCACTGCGGACCTCGCACAACTGCTCTCGCCGCAGGAATTCCAGGACCACCGAGACCACATTCGCAAATGGCAAGCCCATCCGGACTCCAAGGTCGCGTCCCGTCAGATAGCTTTCATAGTAGAAGATCTTGAGCGCAAGGTCCGACAGAAGACCCATGCTCAGTCCCGTCTCCTCCACCGAGCGCGGGGGAAGCGGCATGAAACCCTCTTTGTTAGCTGATGTCTGCATAGTCAGCCTGTCCTCCTCAAGTACCCGTGAACACGGTCACAGCTACAGCAGTCTACAGCCTTATGCCTCAGTCCGCCAGCTGCGCTACGACCGCGACCTGATCCACCACCGTCTGTGCTCTCACCTCCGGGAAGAAACGTTCAGCAGCGGTAGCAGATAAAGCACGATAGGAGCCTGGAATCGCTGCCCGCAGCGTGTACACGACCTCGTAGGTGCCAGCTGGTAACCTCTCGGCGAGGAACACAGCGGCAGTCTCGCCGATTTCCGCCGGCAGGAAGGACGATCGAGACAAAGTGTCTCGGGAGTCCGAAGCAGCCTCCACGTTCCCCAGCTCAGGGCCCGCCGCACTCCCAAGACTCAGCAGTCCGCGATCATCATAGACTGCCTCGAAGCCAGCCGGATAGGGATCTTCTAGCTCCACGAAGTGTCGCGTCTCGGGAACCGTGACCAACAAGCGCACGTCGACCAACTGCCCCACGCTGACACGCTCAGCGGGTACACACGGGCTATCCTTTGAGCTCTGGAGGGCGATCGTCTCCGATGTCCTGAGGCAGTATCGGCGAGATAGCGCCAATCCTCGGCTCTGCGCCGGCACCTCACTGTCCACCGTCAGGACAAGGTCGAGCAGACCTGTGTAGGTCAGTGCTTGGTCGGCCCCCGATTCGTAGCCAATCTCCAGAACATTCGTACCCCGCAGCAAGCCTTCGTCATCTTCCTCGGCACCAAGCCGAAGCACCGCACCGACCGCGGATTGGTCGGGATCAGCCACGTTCTGCGGCAGGCTGACGGGCTGTCCGTTGAGCGTGACACGAACCATGCCGGCTTCGCCCACAGGATCACCCCGCAACTCGACGTAGCGGGCAAGTGCGCTGAGGGCCCAGGCGTTCTCGTAGGCTGTCGACCAGAATGCGCCACTGCGGGTCGCCAACAGCCACTCGATCGCTGGCGTAAGCTCCTCCGCGTCCGGCTCAAGGACAGCCAGCGCGTCGACAATGACTGCCGTCAACTGGACGCTCGTGGTCCACCGCTCTGGATCGATCTCCTCCCAGTGAACTGCCTTGTCCCTGACTACGGCCTCCGACCGGATCTCGTCGAGCAGGGTCGCGATACGCGTGTCCGAGGGGTCCTGCAGGTTGTAGGCCACGGCAAGATGCGCGCGCCCTTCGAGACCCAACTCCTGCCGATCCGAGTAGAGGCCCGATCCGGCCCCCTGGGGCCAGGGCCAGCCGGCCTCAGATAGGACTCGCAGACCTAACGCGTAGTGCGGATGCCGCAGCTCCGCAGCCATACCCCGAGCAATCGTCTCCGTAACATAGGATAGGGCCGCCTCCATCCTGTCGGGCCGGACCGCGAACCCCGCGGTCTCGGCACACTGCAGGGCGTGAACCACGTAGGAGGTCAGATGCAGGTTGCTCGAATCGCGCCACCACCCCCAGCCTCCGTCGGGACTCTGACGTATATAGAGCCACGCCAAAGCTTCAGCGATTCCCTCGACATCGCTGCCCTCCCCGGCACCGTAAGAGCTGGGATCCGCGGTGTTCTCTGGCTGGCGAGCGAGAGCCCCGAATCTAGCCACCGCGGGCAGGAGCTGGTTGGCACACGCATCGACTTGCTTGCGACATGTCTGCGCTAACAGAGGAGAGTCCAATAACACACTGGTGAAGCTGGGCCTCAGCCTGAGTTGCAGGGCCGTCCCGTCGCCTGCCGTGACCGGCACGTCCACCACCTCGATGCTCACCCCACCAGGTGCGACACTCCCCGAGAAACCGACCGGGTCGGAAGTAAGCGCCTGAGCGATCGGTATGCCCTCCAGTCCTGATGTGCCATAGGTTGGCCGGCTAGCGTCGGCCAAGGCGCCACTCCGCGCAGTAAACGTCATCTGCGCGACACCATCCGGGCTCTGCAGGACCTCGACGGGCCACGAGATACGCCTCAGACTGCCAGCCCCTACTGTGATTTGCTTCAGCTCCGGTGTGGCAACCCTCAGGCCAGAATCCACGGACAGCCCCACCTGTACGACCCTATCCTCATCCAGGGTGTTGTGTACTAGCGTCGCTACTTCCGTCTTGTCACCGACTACAAGGAATCGCGGCGTGACTGGACGGAGAAACAGAGGCTTTTCGACCGCAAGGGTCGCCTGACCCTCACCGACCTTGCTATCCGGCGTGACAGCCCAAGCGCGCACATCCCACGTGGTGAGGGAGGTGGGTAAGGTGAAAACCGCCGTTGCCGTGCCAAGCACATCCGTGCGGAGTTCGGTGGTCCAATACGCCGTGTCAACAAAGTTCCGCCGCGGTACAACCTCATCCTGAGCAGACGCATCTTCGGCGTCTCCTCGTACACCGAGCGATGCCGTAGCCCCGAGCTCCCCAGGCATTACCAGGTCTAGCTGCGGCAGTGCAGCAACACCAAGGTCCGCCGCGACCAATAGACCATCGCCAGTGAGCACTCTCAGAGGGCGGTTACCATAGAATACCGTCGAGAGCGAAGGCCTCGACCAGTCGGTGAGGGCCGACGCCGCGTGATCGACCACAGCCAACGTAACGTCAGCCTCGATAGGATTGCCCTGATGATCTTCAGTCCGGATCACCAGTTCCACCATCTCTCCTGGCCCGTACAGCCCGCCTCGTGCCTCAACATCGACACTCAGCAACTGCGCAGCAGGATCCACAGCCAGTTCGGTATAGCCCACCATGCCGCGCGCCGGCGCTGTTTCAGTGGCAGGCTGAACCACAACACACGACACATAGACGTTGGGAACATAGGTCTCCAGGATCGGGATCTCTAGGATCGGGTTGGGTGTATCAAAGACATGGCGTTCCGCCGAGATCACGCCGTTTCGCTCCACAGTCACGAGCACCTGGTAGACGCCGTCTAGGTTGGCAGGCACCAGCACTTTCGCAACATCGCCAACTTGATAAGCTTCGGCGTCGGTCACCAGCTCCAGTTGTGCATCACGATTGCGCCAGCCATCGCCCTCATCGCCCCCCACCCACAGACTAAGCTCGCTGGAGCTCAGCCGTCTGGATTCGCCCGTGGTCGCCGCTTTGACCACGTAGAGACCCGAACGGGGCGCCGTGAACGCAACCTCAGCTTGACCCTCCACGCTCGTCGTTGCAGACTGCTCGGAGACCACCGTGTCCGTGTATGCCCAAGTGACCGGTTCCGAAGCTTGGTACCAGGTCCGCCGGACCAACTGCAGGTCGATGTCTAGTTCCGACACCGCCGTCCCGTCCCACGATACGGCCTTGACGCCGAGCGCCAATCTTTCCTTGGGACGCACAACCCGCGATGCTGGCTGCAGGCCCAGGTAAACATCCGTGCTGTGCACGACGAGATCGCCCGTGCCGGACACCGGGAAGCCGCTGGCATCGGTAACCCTGGCTTCGATAACCCAGTGCTGTGAAGTCGCAGGACTGTCCTCGCCCAGTCGCGCAAGGTCGGCGGAAAGCCGGATCATCAGAGCACCGCCGTCGTCGGTCACGCCGACACCCTGAGCCACCAACCTCCGCCGGTAGCTGGGGCTAGGGCTCTGCCAATGCCAGGAGTCGGGAGATGGCGCTCCGCCCGAGCCGGGGCCGAAACGATAGGGTTCCGCATACACCGCCCAGGTCACGGTGGCATCTGAAGCAACGCCGCCGGCTAAGTATCCGGTCTCAATCAGGACCACGACATCTTCGCCCTGAAACACATCGGCAGCGTCAGGCTCAACATTCACCCAGTAATCCGGCTCACGATAGAGAACCACCTGGATCGTCGTGGCAACCAGCGTAGCTGGCTCGCCACCATGAGCCCCCGGCAGTGAAAGCGACACCACGTAGTTGCCTGAGGCCAGTGTGTCCGGCAGGACGATGGTGTTGCTGAAGCGGCCCGTCGCTCCAACCACGACCCCTAATCGGTCGACAGCCTCGCCATCCCTACTCATCAGCGCTAACGTCGTCGTCACCGAGGTCTGCGGCAGCCGGTAGATCCCCCCCACGTCCTCGCGCAGTAGACCTGCGATCTTCACGTTCTGGCCCGGACGATAGACGAGGCGGTCGGTCAGCAGAAACGCCCGATACTGTCCAAGGGGGCCTACATCGGTGAGCACACCGAACTGCCACGGCGCGGCATCGCCCTGCCACTCAGTCAGCGCGATGCCGTACCCCGGTTGACCGGCCTGCCCGGTCACTGCCGCGAGCGTCCGCCAGAGCGAGCCATCACCGGAGTCCGAGATCGGCAAACGTGCCAGGCCGTCCCGGTCAGTGGTACCACCCGCGACCAGAAGGCCCTCATGATCAAGCAGCTGCACTTCGGTGCGACTGATCGGCGCCCCGGTCGCCAGATCGGTGACCCAGACCAGAGCATCATGGTCGCTGAGCTTCACCATCACATGACGGTCTATCACTGCGATCGGGATGCTACGGTCATTGCCGATCGTGCCAGGCACCTCCCACGTGAGGTGGTAGAGCCCCGTTGGCAGTAACCCGTCTCCAGGCTGCAGGCTCACACCCGCGTTTGCCAATGCGTTAGGCGCCGCATCGATCGCTTCTGTCCAGGCTCGCAGCACCTCGCCCCCGTTGTCCTGGCCCTGTAGAAAGGCCGGGACATCCAATGCGGCGAGTGAGAAAGCGACTTCCTCTGCGTTCCGTACCAAGAACCCCATCTCCGCGGGCCAACCTGCGTCCAATGTAGCTGCGTTCAAAGCCGCTGCAGGCTCCACCATCGCGGGCAGGTCTCCCGTCTCAAAGCAGAAGCGCGAGGGAGCACTAAGTGTGTTGCCATAGACATCACGGATATCGGCCGACACCGCAACGCAGTACTCGGTGCGCGGCGTGCGCTCCCACGAGACGCTGTAGACACCCGATGCCGCGTCGTAGACGCCAAAGACGTCGGTGCTTCCCTCTGTCGATGTGATGCGCACGCCGGATCTGACGGTGGCTTCGTCGATCGCCCCGGCAAAGGTCAACTGAAGAGGGACGTGCACGCCTACACCCGTGGCGCCGTCGACAGGCACGTGCTCGACAAGCTCAGGTTGGCCGACGGTGCGGAATGCCCAAGGCTGGGTAGGTGGTAGGGGAGCGCTCCCCACTGCTCGGGCACGTGGGCCCAGACGCACTTGATAGGTGGTGTCCAGGGTCCACGGCACTAGTGGCTGGAAGACCAATCCGGCGCCGTCGTCAGACCACGTCACCGTACCGGGAACGACCTCTCCGGTATCGGTTGTCACAACCAGCTCTCCCGCCGTAGCCTCCGTGTCCATCGGCGTGTTGAATACCACCCGGACCCCGGCATCGATGCCCACCTGCGTGGCACCTGGTTCGGGTGAGAGCTCATCGATGCGAGGCGCCGCAGTTTCAAAGGACCAGACGTAGGCATTCGCCAGCGAAGCTCCGCCAACACTGATCACCTGACCCGCCAACGTCGTCTCGTACGCCCGTCCGGCATCAAAGCCCGTCAGGGATTCGAACACATAGCGCGAGGTGTTCGCCCAGTAGCCGGAGCCCATCACTGGCGGCGCGAAGGTCAGCGGTAGCTGCGGACAGGATGTCAGGACGTGGCCTGCATCTCCAACGCAGTTGGCGGAAACCACAGGATAGTTGAATTCCAAGACGACCGCGGTGTCGCTTCGCAGGTCTCTGGCACCCGGTGAGGGCGTTGTGCGGGTGACTTGGAGTGGCGCGAGGGCGGAGAAAGTATAGTCCAAGCCCTCGGTTAGCTGGAGCCCCGCCTCCGACTCGACGTCTGTACTCAGCGACACAGCATAGCGCACACCTGGTGTTAGCGAAGCTGGCGACAACACAGCGGTACGTGCATCAACCCAGTGAAGCGCGCCCTCGAGTGCAGGCACGATGCGCAGTGCGCCCGTGAACGTCCCCGGATCGACCGGCTGATCAAAGGTCCACGTAAGCTGCGCGTCTAGGGGCACCTCCTCGCCTGGACGAGGGTGATAAGCTTCAACGG
>JAFGNI010000352.1 GCA_016927095.1 Anaerolineae bacterium
AGAGAGTGTGCCAATAGGAAACGGCGCCTCAGAAAGAGACGCCGTTACGAGCGACCACACAAGCCTGAACGTAATGCCTCGCCGGCTTGTGCAACGGACGATCTCCTTTCCAATGCGGGAGGCGTCGTCGTTTCCAACGACACCCTATCGCCCAACGTCCCTAGGCTGGAAGCCCGTAGGCGCGCTGGGTCGGAGCGCCTGCTGCCTATTCGCTTGTTGGTAGAGATTATACTGCGGGACGTCAGGCCCAGCAAGCGGCGGTGCCAGTGACATAGCCACAGCCAGGGCGTCGGGCGGCGCGCTGAGGCGGACCAGGCTGTTCGCGTTGGGGGGCTCTGCGCGAACGGCAGCGCCCAAGGCCCGCAGAAGGCCCTTGGGCGCAGAAACGCCTGGCTGCATCCGGCCTGCACCTTCGGGCCCAGCGTGCGCATGCTATAATGGGCTCACGACCTACCGAGGAGAATTCGCATGCACCACGAGCCCGTTGTCCACGTCTATGCCAGTGGGCGCCAACTTGTCATCGTCCCCGTCGTCACGGATGCCCACGGCGACCTTGTTGAGATCGATGCGGTTCAGACCGTTCCTATCACCCTCGGCCGTCCCACCGTGGTGCGGCTGAGCCGTGCGCTAAGCGCAGCACGAGAAGCGAGCAACCAGCGGACAGCAGGCCAACCTCGCTGGGATGGCGAGCGCGGACGGTGGTGGGCCCACCATCTCCTCGGCCTGACGATACGCTGGGAAAAAGATCAGATCGCGCTCACCGAGCTGCACCAGGATGATGCTGAACCCGCCATTCTCCCGGCGGACACCACAGACATCGCTCTCGCCGAACGGCTGATCGAGCTTCTAGGCCAGAAGCTGCACGCTACCTAAAGTCAGCGTCAGTGCGCCGCCTGTGCGTCTAGATAGGCCTTGATGGTCGGCATCGCCGTGAGCTTCTCGTAGAAGAAGTTGTTGACGATATTGATCACCTGGGCACGGGCTGCCTCGGCCTCGCTGCTCAAGCCGTCGCGACCGCCCTGCCGGCTCAGCGTATCGCGCAAGCGCAGCAGCAGCCGCACGATCTCGGTTTCTTGCTCGCCTTCCAGCGCGTCCACTACCTGCAGAATCAACCGGTCCGTGTGGGACAAGACCTGACCGAGCGAGATGCTTGAACCGGGCCGCATCGCGTCGTCAATGGTGCGGATCAGGCTGTGAATCTGGTAGAGCAGCGTGGCTGGCTCGTCGAAGAGCTCACGCAAAAAAGCAGCCTCCTCATAGGAGCCGTTGAGCCGGAAGATGTTGTACATCCGCTTCGCGGCCTTCCCGTAGTTGACCGGATCCTTGCTTACATACTTCCGCACCTCATTTTCGAGCTGCCCGACATAGTGGGAGAGTGCGTCGGCGGAGACGTGCTTAGCCAGCTTCGAGAAGATGGGCACCGACTCGGCCTGCAGGTAGACCTCCTGGAAGTAGGGGTCAAGATAGCCATCCAGCGGCGTGATCGTCCCGTCGGGTGCTTCCCATGTCACGTCGAGCATGTTGCTGGCGTTGCCCAGCGTGCCCTCCGCAGGATCGGCGATGACCCAATCCAACTTGCACCAACCGGGTTCTTGAGCCGCTTCCTCCCAGGTGATCGTCTTCGGGGCGCCATCGGGGCAAGCCCCCTCGATCTTCCCGGCCTCAACGTCGTCTGCGGACCAGGAAATGGGTGTTCCAGCTGTGTGCGTGCGCTGACCACGCACAAAGTCACAGGGATATGATCCGAGTTTCACCTCGATGAGCTGATACATCTCGCCCTTCAGCGTGCTCAGCGCCTTCTCCCGCATGATGCGGCCCAGGATCCGGCAAGCTTCCTCGCGGGTCGGAGCAATGATGTTGACACGTTCGAAATAGTCCGCGTCGCTGGGGTAGGACTGGATCTTTGACTGCGCCGCCGATCCGGAGAGCGCCAGCGCCGTCTCCACCACGCCGGGCTCATCCTCGAGCTCGACCAGCTTGCCGATGGCCCGGAACTGAGCCAGCCGTTGCGAGCTGAAGTCGAGCATCGTCACAGTGTGCCCGTAGACCCCAACCTCCTCGTCGACAAAGACATCCTCTCCGGCTTCTGCCTGCATCGCCGCCATAGCGGTCAGCCACTGGAGCGCCTCCTCCTCGTCCATCTCAACGCCCAAGCGCTCTGCCGACTCGATGATCCGATGAAGATTGTCTTCGCGTTCGTTGACCTCGCCCATAACAGACCTCCTAAGGATGATGTGGAAGCCCCTTAGGGATTACGGTAACCCCTTCGGGTTCTCTTATCAGGATCGGAACAGTGGGAAGCTGCCACGCGGCGGAATCACCGGGCCTCCGCCGCAGCGCATCACTCTTGTGGTTCGTCTGAACGCTCGAGCGCCCCCGTGGCACGCCGACGGGCTTCCAGGAACCGCCGCCGCGCTTCCGGGAAGCGTTGATGGGCTTCTGGGAACCGTTCACGCGCTTTCTTGAGAACATGCTGAAAGATCTCTGCCTGATCCCGCGCATCCTGGAGGGCGTGATGCGTGAGCTTGCGCCCATCGAGATAGCGCGCCGCAAGGTAGGGCATCGAGGTCTGGGCCCAACTGACGCCGGTGAGACCCATATAGAAGGCCTTGATGTCCAGCGCGCTATGCCCGAAAGGATTGCGACGGAGGAACCGGTGGAAATAGTCATCGACGAACATCCAGTCGAAGGGCGCGTTAAAGGCAACAAAGACAGGACGCTCGGTCTCTGGCACGACTTCGTGCAGCCAAGCTTCAAAACGGGCCAACGCCTTCGCGGGCGGCACCCCAGTCTCAGCCAGCTCGTCCATTGACAGGTCGGTAATGGCCAATGCGCCCGGGATCGCATTTCCCGTCACCGGCTGTAATTCGATGTAGAAGCCCTGTTCGATGTCCTCCGCGAGACAGGCCCCTATCGAGAGGAGATCGTAGTCACTGGGGTTCGGCCCCGAGGTCTCCACATCCACAGAGATGTAAGCCTCGTGCTGAATGCCCGGATAGGCGGTATGGGTCATGAATCGTGCAGCTCCTTGAAGACTGGACGAACAACCAACTACGTCAGCGATCAACCTGGAAGAAGCGCCAAGGTGATGAGAGCACCGGCGCCTGCGTCAAAGGCCACGCGACCGTTCTCAACAGCGAGACCTCGCTGCGGGCGCTCCAGCGCATCACACAGGTCACCCCTATTATAGCCGATGGGCAGCTTCATGCTTCCCGCAACTGGACGCTCCAGGACATTCCATAGACGCAGGATCAGGCGTTGTCCGTCTTGCGCGGCTTTGAACGCCAGAACAGGTCCACCAGGGAAGATGATATCTAGGTCTTCCAAGCCGGCCAGAGCGGGGTCAAGGCCGGGCACCTGCAGGAAGGGCGGCACGGCGAACTGCTGTGTCGCCCGCAGCGCCTGAAGCAGCTGAAAGGGGCCATCCAGCAGCACCAGCCGGTAGCGGAAGCGCCATCGGCGAGCACCGCCTTGACCGAATTGCCAGTCGTTGCGGGTGATGTTCATCATCGGCATAGAGACCATCTGAGCCGGCAGCACGGCCCCGTTGACACCTAGCATCTCGACAGCCTGCGGGCCAAACTGGACCAGATGGGCGTCGGGCGTCACGAGCAAGGCTGTGTGCGCCTCGTCAGACGCAGCCGCGAAGGTCTGTGCTGCATAGAGCGAGGGATTCGCGCCGGGCAGATCGTGACCTCCCTGGGATACGGGTCCGGCGACGGCGATGGCGCCCGCGGTGTCATAGTGATAGATAGGGCTCGCCAGTGACAAGGGGAAGGCAAACTGCACCGCCTGCGGATCCTCGGTCCAGCCATTCTCAAGATCGTAGGTCACGTCGATCCAGGGATGTGGTGTGTGGAAGAACCAGCGTGTCGACCAATCAAAACCCCACCGCGTGCCAAGCGTCTCGACCGCTACCCCCTCCAAGCCCCGTTCGCACCGCACGGCATTCACCTGGGTGCCCGGTTTGCGCAGGCGCGGCTCGGGCAAGACTCGCTCCTGAGGCAGATCAGGGCTGTAGCGGGTGTGGACGAAATCACCCAACAAGATACCGCTCTGCTGGGGGACCCACTCGTGACCCTCACGATCGATCAGCGAGGCCACGGCAGCCAGATTGGGATCGAAACGTATCCGTCCACCACGCCAGTCGAAGGTGCATGCTTCGGCTTCTGGAGATGTAAGCTGCGGCGCAGTCCCTGAGACGGACACCGGTGCCAGCGCGCGCGCAATGGAGAGGGCCTCCGTGGTCGCAGCAGCGCGGACTCCGGCCGAAATCGCGGCTCGTGTGCGGTCGGTGCCGCCAAAATCGTGCTCGGCAAAGCGCAGCAAGGCCTCAACTCCCCGACGGAGGGCCATGGCACCTGTCGCGTCCTCTTGTCCGGTCACCACGTCTAGCGCGTGATCGGCCTCGGCCCATCTCAGGAGACGCTCAGCCTCCCGAAAGTCCGCCGTTAGGGCGGCGAGATGCGCCGCCCACTCCTCCCAGCAGATACCGAAGGTGCCGGACAGCGCGGGCAGCGTCAGTGCCCGGTCCTCGATCTCCGCACGGGCAGCGGCGAAGAACTGATCGTAGCGCGCGTCGACCAGCCGGATGTTGTCCGGGTATTCTGCATTGAACCGTTGGATGAAACGCGTGATGTCAGGGGTGCGCGTCCAGTTGTCCCAGCCCGTGCCCAGCAGCAGAATACTGGAGATCGGATAGGCATCCCCATAACCTTCATAGCGCACGACCGTCTGCTCGATGTAGTCGACACGCTGTTGATAGACCTCATCTGTGTTACGGTCATCAAAGTCGTGGAGGTGGAAGGCATCCCACGTCTCCCCCGCGATCTCCGAAAGTGCATATGCTTCAGCATAGCCGCCCCAGCGTCGCGTCTCCTTGTAGAGATCCCAGCGTACCAGCACCTTCTGATGATTGGGCGCCACCCACCAGAAGAGGGGAAGAGGTTCACGGTCCGTAACGTAACTTTCTGCTCGCAGACTGTAGATGCCCCGACCCAGATTGGGCAGTCCGGCCTCCGTCAGAATCGTGGCGGTGCCCCACGGTAGTCCATGGTTCTCCATGATGAGCGCGGTTCGGATGGGCTGTTCCACGGCAGCCTCGATCGGTAAAGCCCCATAGCACGCCCGGACTGCCAATTCCGTGCTCAATAGCCCCCAGAGCAGAACAGAATGGTTGGCAGCATATCCAATCCGGCCTTCGCGGATCGCTTGCAGCAACCGGTTCGCCCCCTCGGGACCCCGTTGACGTTCGTAGACATCCGCCCAGATCGTGCTGTCCAGATTCCAGCGCCCACCGGTTGCCGCCGTCTCTTCAAGATAATAATCGACCAGGGCCGCCATCCGCGTCTCGATCTCAGCGGGCGCCCCGCACCAGTTATAGTCGAGGTGTTTGTCCTGCGCGATATAGATCGTCCAAGCTCTTGAGGTCACACACCGTCTCCTAGAAGAGCGACAGCCAGCAACGGATAGACGTCACTGGCTGTCGCAATCAGAATATGAGCCAAGGACAAGCAACGGCCCTCAGTCGTGAAAGGCAAAAGCAACGGTCCCTGCCACCGGGTATCCCTGGGCAGCGTCGTCCAGCACGAGCACCCAGTCAGGCCAGACCGTGGGGGGCGTGAAGGTCTGCCGGCCCCGCCGCGCCACCTGACCACCGCGGCGGGCCTCGCCCGTGCGGGGATCGTACCAGGTGACGTCCAGCATCTCGCCCGAGAGCTTCTCCAGGTCGACGGTGACGGGTTTGCACGATGAGAGATAGATCATGGCATAGCCGCCGCCGGCATCGCGCGTGGCCTGGACGTGATGGGTACCCTCGCCCACATCCGAAACGATCAGCGTCTGGTCGGGAATCCGGCTGAAGTAGGGTCGTGATTCCAGCAGCGCCCGGGCGTGTTGCACCTGTGCCGATCCCGGCAGGTGCAGCGCCTGTTGCCACGGCGTGCGGGCGAAGGTCGCAGGGTCGCGTCCCTGCTGCCACATCTGCCAGATATCGTGGCAGCCGTAGGTATGCCCGCAGGCACCAGCAAAGAGGGCCCAGTAGAGCCCCTTGCGAACGTCATAGTCGTCCAGATACCCGTTGTTCAGGTCGAAGCCCGAGGGATGGTCCTCGTAGGCCGGCTCAGCGTCCATGCATGGTTTGGTCGGCGTACGCGCATAGTCGGCGGCGATGACGCCGTAGTTGTCCTGGTTGCGGCGATGGCCCGACTGTAGCATGTGGAAGTCGAGCCAGTCGCTATCGGGCCAGTAGTCGACCGAGGTGTGACCACCGCTGGGATGGAAGCTCGCCAGGTGGGTGCCGCCATCGCCCTCCCGCAGACCGCGTGCCATCATGCTCACGATATCGCGATGCTCTGGGGTCTCAACGGGGCGATCTCCGCCCAGGATCCAGATGATGGGCGCTTCGGCATAGCGCTTGCCTAGCCAATGACCGAAGGCATAGGCGTTGTCCGGATTGAAGATCTCGGGCCCGACGCCCCACTTCTGATTCCACTTGTCGCCCCAGGTCGGCAGCATCCCGATGACGAGCCCCAGCTGCGCTGCCTTCTCGACGATGGTGTCGATGTGCCGGAAATAGGGCTCGTTGCACTTCCGGGGGTCGTTGTCGCGCAGAGGCAGATGACCATACGGGTTTGGGTCGACAAGGCCGTTACGCTCAGCCAAGACCACCGCCTGAATGACCGTGAAACGCTTCGCTGCGCGGTCTTCCAGATAGAGATCGGCCTCCTCGCGATTCAGCCGGTGAAAAAGCTCCCAGGCTGTGTCACCAAGATAGAAGAAAGGGCGACCATCCTCATGGGCCAGGAACCGCCGGCTATCGGAAACGCGCAGACGCCGCATATCAGGCACCCACCAGCTGCGGACAGCCGGTGTGATAGGAACGATAGAGGGCGTCGATGACGCGCATGTTCGCATCCAGCGGCTCCCAGAGGTACCGGGGCTCGGCTACCCCGCGGATGGCCTCGCTAAGATCCTGGACCTCACCCGTGTAGTCATTGGCCCGTTCGACGAAGATCTCCTCGATCCCGTCGCCGGTCATCAGGACCATCGCCGGCTTGCCTTCCGGCGCCCCCCACCCATAGGGGCCGGTCAGCCGTCCCCGCTCACCGATCACGCTGAAGGGGCCGCCCGGTGCCGTGAAGCCCCACTGGATCGTCCCACGCAGCCCGTCGCCGAAGTCCAGCAGCGCCGTGCCGGACATATCCACGTCAAACTGCGTCGACCACTGCATCATGGCCGAGACCATCAGCGGCTCCCGCCCCGCCATCATCCGCTGCGCGTTGACGGCATAGCAGCCCATGTCATAGAGCGCTCCGCCGCCGATTTCTGCGCGGAGCCGCACGTTCGTCGGATCGTAGGGCCGCTCCATCAAGTAGCAGGAGACGGTGTGCATAAAGCGCAGCTCACCCAAGACGCCCGACTGCGCGATCTCAAAGGCCTTGGCCACCGCAGGGTTGAACCGGTAGGCAAAGGCCTCCAGACACATCATCCCAGTCTCATCCCGGACGGCCTGTATCTCCCGGGCCTCCGCCGCATCCATCGCCAGCGGCTTCTCGCAGAGCACGTGCTTGCCGGCTCGCATCGCCTTGATGCTCCACTCGGCGTGGAAGCCATTGGGGAGTGGAATGTAGACCGCTTCGATATCCGGATCGGCAAGGAGGTCCTCGTAGGCACCGTAAGCTTTCGGGATGTCGAACCGCTCAGCGACCCCCTCCGCTTTGCTCAAGGTGCGGCTGGCAATCCCCGTCAATTCCGTCAGGCGCGCGCCCGGCATCGCGGGGATGACGCGTTCGGTCGCGATCATCGCCGTGCCGATCACACCCCATCGCACAGGTTCAGTCATCGTGTCACTTCCTCTTTCGGATCTACCAGTGATCGTAGCGTACGATCTCGTCCATCTCTTTGCGGCTCTTGGATCGCGGCTTGTCGGCGCTGTACCCCAGCGTCGCCATGATCACGGGCGCCATGTCCTCGGGGATGCCGAAGATCTC
>JAFGNI010000353.1 GCA_016927095.1 Anaerolineae bacterium
AGCAGAATCTCATCCACTTGATGCGCCGTGTCCACGATGATGTAATCGAACAACGGGCGTGCGAGATCCAAGATCGTTCGGAATCTGCTGTTCGCACCGCCCTCCTCCAGCCCGCCTTCCCGGAAGATCTCTGCCTCCTCGGGGGAACTGGGAGCGACCAACACCCTGACACCGGAGCTATGTGTCACCATAATCGTGTCAAGAAGCTCAGGGTCCAGGTCTCGAGCATGCGGTGCCAGATCGGCAAGGGTGCGCGACGGCTGCAGCTTCATGAAGATCGACACATCTCCAAATTGGAGGTTGCCGTCGATCAGACAGATCTTGGCCTCGGGTCCCATCAACGACTGGAGGGCGATAGCGACATTGACAGCCAGAGTTGTGCAACCCGTGCCGCCCTTTGGGCTGTAGAAGGTCAGTATCCTGGCCTCAAGCGCGGCCTTGGCCTCGGCCCTCGCCGATTTACGACCGCTCTCCTGTACAGGTCCCAGCAGCCCCGTGCCTAGCTTCTGCTTGAGCTTGTAGGCGCGGTGGATAGCGTCCATCAGTTCATCCGCGCCCGGCGGCTTGGTCAGGTAGTCCCGAGCCCCAGCCATCATGGCACGGCGCAGATAGTCCGTCTCACCCTGTACCGAGAGCATGATCACCTGGACGGTTGGAATCAGCTCGATGACCTTTGCGGTCGCTACGATGCCGTCCATCCCAGGCAAATTGATGTCCATGAGGATGATGTCGGGATAGGCCTCCGGGACGACCTCGACGGCCTCCTCCCCAGAACCCACCATCGCCACGACGTCGACATCAGGATCAAACGAGAGCAGTTTGCGCAACTGCTCTCGCGTCTCGGCAATGTCATCAACGATCATCACCTTGATGCGGTCAGCCATGGCTAGCGCTCTCCATCTGGCCTAGGTTAGTCCTCTGGCGGGACAGGGGTCGGTTCAGGGAGCACCTCGAGCGGCGGCCGGATCGGCAAGGGCGCCACCCGATCATCAGGCATGGTATCAGGCAACTGATAGCGATCAAGGATGTAGCGGAACCAGATGGGTTGCGTCTGCAGGACCGTACCCGTCACGCCAGCAGGTCGCAGCGCCAGATCGAGATCTGCGCCCATCTCGTGGAGATACTTGAGCACAAGCGCATCTTCGCGAGTCACGAGCAACGTCACAAGCTCGACTTCGCGTTCCTCAGCCACCTCTGGAATGGGGGTGGGCGCTGGACCGGCAGCTAGCGGCGCCTCCTCTTCCACGGCGGGCGCGGCGCCTCCGGCTGCTACAACGTCCTCTTTCCAGGTGCCCACGTGCCACACGATCGCGTCCTGGACGGTCATCTGGACCAGAAGTGCCGGCTCTACGGAAGGCTGGGCGTCAACAGGGTAGATCGCCGCCCATTGACCATTCGGCAGAAGTTCAAACTGGCCATAGGGACTGGTCTGAGCAGTCTCACCCTCCTGTCCGGAGAGGAGATAGGTGAACTGCTTGACACCCTCATCCAAGAAGTCCGTGTAGACGGGCATAATGTTCAGGGCAGCCAGTACATCCACCCGGTCGCCGGGTTCCACGGCCCAGCCAATCGCCCCCTGAATATCAAAGGGAATCGCGTAGGCTACACGGTCCTCTGGCTCAAACAGAGCTGCCGCCGATCCATTGACCGACAACATACCACCGGGTCGCCCAACCATGTCCGGCATCACAGGCATGCCACGTGGAATCTCCATCCGCGCGAACTTGCCATCGACCTCTTCGAGCGACGTGTAGTATTCGTAGGGCAAATTGTCGTTCGGCCACTCCTGCAGCGCAATCGCATTGTCCGACACGCTGATCTGCATCCCGCGCGGGACATTCTGGAGCGCCACAACAATCTCGGTCGTGTCTTGTATCTCAACGACCGGCGTGGGTTCCACCTCCGTGCCAATCTGGCCGCCGAGGGGAAACATGTTCAAGTAGAGGTAGACCGCGCCGGCCACAAGAGCCAGCACAATCAGCACCACCGCGATGATGACCAGACTTCTGTTCCCGCGCATCAGAGCCTCCTTTGGGCCAGGACTTGATCGATGAAGATTATAGTTCGAGTCCCTGAATCTAGCGAACTCCTAACAGGTACGTCCCGCACGGCATGTACCTATTATAACCGATTTTTAACAATTTTGCCAAGTGACCCAATTGCCGGTCCAGCGATATGAGGGTAGCGGGTGACGCCAGCTTCTGGCACAGTTACGGGCACCGACAGAAATCTGGCGTCTCCAGTCGCAAATCATTGTAGCACATCTCTAACCACTACACAACTAAGGAAACATGTCGCTTCTGTTACAAATTGACGTATGTTTTGATATCGTTAGAATGAGGCCATGGGAACCGGTCCTGTTCTGGGCAACCGCCGCGTCTGCCTGGCTTTTGGCCCGTTGATCGAAGCCGAGCTCCTGGCACGGGAGAACCGGTTCCGCGTGCGCATCCGGGTCGGAGCTGAGGAGGCGAGAGCCTACCTGGCCAATCCTGGACGCCTCGAGGAGCTCATGACACCCGGGCGTCAGGTGTGGGTCAAACCAATCGACAACCCGCGGCGCAAGACCAAGTATAACCTGACCCTTACCCGGTATGCCCATACTCTGATCTCGATGAACTCGCATCTGCCCAATAGGCTGATCCATGCGGCGCTGGTGGAACATGCCGTCCCCTGGCTCGAACCGTACGACACGGTGCGCAGCGAGGTGTCGTTGGGTGGGAGCCGGCTCGATTTCCAGCTCAGCACCGGCGCAGGCCAGGTATGCTGGCTGGAGGCGAAATCCGTCACGCTCGTGACATCCGGTACCGCGCTCTTTCCCGATGCCCCTACGGAGCGGGGCCGTCGCCACCTTGAGGAGCTGGTCACCGCGGTCAAACAGGGCGATCGGGCCGCGGTCGTCTTTGTCGTCCAGCGGGCGGATGCGACAGCCTTCGCTCCCCACGATACAACAGACCCAGCCTTCGGTGAAGCGCTGCGGGCCGCGGCCCAAGCCGGGGTGGAAATCGCGGCCCTCGGCTGTACTGTCACAACGGAGAGCATCTGTCTCGGCCCGCGCATGGCCGTCTTGCTTGACGGTGAGACCCCGTGAAGCTATAATCTCTGCCGCAGTTAGCCAGCACACAAGACCAGCCTGGAGGAGATCGCCCCTGGATGAAAGGGATCTTTGAGAGCCTGCGCAAGACCCGCAACAGTGTCTTTGGACAGATCGTCAGCCTTCTCGGCGCAGGCGAAATCGATGACGACACCTGGGAGAATATCGAAGCCCTTCTGATCCAGGGTGATGTGGGGGTTGAGACAACGCTCGCCCTTGTCGAGCGCCTGAAAGAACGCGTCGAAGCGGAAGGCATCTATCGCACGCAGGGGCTGCAGCGCGTCCTCCGGGAGGAGATCCTGGAACTTCTGCCAGAGCCAGATCCCCTCAACCTCGACTGGCCAACAGCCGTCATCCTGGTGGTGGGTGTTAACGGATCGGGCAAGACTACCAGCATTGGTAAGCTGGCCTACCGCTTCAGAACACAGGGGAAGAAAGTGGTGTTGGCGGCAGCCGATACGTTCCGGGCGGCTGCGATGGACCAACTTAAGGTCTGGGGCCAGCGGGCCGAGGTGCCCGTAGTCACCGGACCGGAGCGTGGTGATCCCAGCGCCGTCGCCTTTGACGCGATGAAATACGCGCAGTCACGAGACGCGGATATGCTGATTGTGGACACGGCTGGGAGACTGCACACGCAGCATAATCTGATGGCCGAGATGGAGAAGATCCAGCGCGTCATCTCCAAGCGCATCGCCTGGGCCCCGCACGAGACGCTCCTGGTGTTGGATGCGACGACCGGTCAGAATGGACTGATCCAAGCGAAGCAGTTCTTTGACGTCGTGAAGGTCAGTGGGATCGTTCTGGCCAAACTCGATGGCAGTGCGAAGGGCGGTATGGTGTTGTCCATCGGTCACCAACTCAACCTGCCGGTCCGCTTTGTCGGCACCGGTGAGCGTATTGAGGACTTGGCCCCCTTTGACCGCCACGCCTTTGTGGACGGGCTACTGGGCGGCAACGCAGTGACGCAGTAACGAAAATCACAAAGAAACGGATGTGAACCTATGAGTGAGCTAACCGACCGCCTCGAAGATCTGGCAAGCCGCATCGAAGCCATCTGGAGGCGGCTTTGACTTACCTAAACGCATTGCTGAACGTGAGGCTCTAGAGAAGCAGAGCGCCGACCCCGACCTCTGGAATAACCCAGAGAAAGCCCGCCAGGTGATGCAGCGTCTTTCGAATCTTCAGGAAGAGATCGATTACTGGACGCAACTGAAACAGGCTGTTCAGGATGCCGCCGAGCTGGCAGCACTGGAGGATGGGGGCCTGGCTGCCGAGCTGGAGCACGAGGCTGATCGCCTGGGGATCGAGCTGGACCAAGCTGAGTTCAGGTTGATGCTCTCAGGTCCCTACGACCGGGGCAACGCCATTCTGGCTATTCACGCCGGCGCGGGCGGGACCGACTCACAGGACTGGGCCAGCATGCTGCTGCGGATGTACCTGCGGTGGGCCGAGGCTCACAATCACAAGACCGAAATACTGGACTCGATGGAAGGCGATGGGGCCGGTATCAAGAGCGTGACGGTGGGTATCACAGGACGCTACACCTACGGTTACCTGCGTTCAGAGCGCGGCGTCCACCGTTTGGTCCGCCTCTCGCCCTTCGACGCGGCTCACCGGCGCCACACCTCCTTTGTCCTTGTCGAGGTCTGGCCCGACATCGAGGAGGATATCGACGTTCAGATCGACCCGAGCGATCTCAAGATCGACACCTATCGGGCCTCCTCTGCCGGCGGCCAGCATATGCAGAAGAACGACACAGCGGTGCGCATCACCCATGTGCCCTCGGGCATCGTGGTCTCTTGCGAGAACGAGCGCTCCCAGAGCCAGAACCGCGAAACGGCTATGCGTATCCTGCGAGCGCGCCTGATCCAGATCCAGGAGGAGGAACAGCGCAAACAGATCGACGCGTTGAAGGGCGAGCACGTTGAAGCGGGCTGGGGCAACCAGATCCGGTCTTACGTACTACATCCTTATCAGATGGCGAAAGACCACCGCACCGATCACGAGACCGGCAACGTGCAAGCCGTGTTGGACGGTGATCTGGATCGGTTCATGGAAGCTTATCTGCGTCACACACTCCGTTCAGACTGACAAAGGGAGGTTACCCGATGGCAATCAAGAGCACCAAATCACCCTCTCGTGCCGGAGGAAGCAAGACGCCGCGCCAGCCGAGCACATCCGGTTCACAGCCCGGGCGGACACTGAACTCGAAGATCCCCCGCTCATCCTCTCAACCCAAGTCCAGCCAGGCAGCCGGTAAAGGCCAGCCCGCGGCGAGCCGCCCTATGCCCTCACCCGCCCCTGTGGACACGGCGGCGGAGCGACTGACCGTGGTGCGCACGGACTGGCAGCGGGTCGCCGGGACCTTGGCCCTGACCGCGCTCTTCGATAGCCTCGAGAATGTCTCTCATAGCCTTGACACGCTATCCGGCGACCTCTCCGATGTGAGAGCCCGTGGCTACCGGTTCGGGCGTAACTGGGAGACCCAGTTGGGGAATCTACTTAACCAATGGCCCGGGCAGCGGTCGCAAGCAATGGCTTTCCTCGAGGATGAACAGCGCGCCCTGCAGCGGGCGGCCAGTGACGTCGAGATGCTGCTCAATCGTGCCGGCCGGGACACTGGGCTGATAAGCACAGCCGAAAGCCGGATTCGGGCCGTCCAGAGCAGCGTCAGCAGCGCAGAACATCGCGTCCGCGGTACCTATGACACCACGCAGAGCCAGGCTTCGGCACTGAGGGCCGAGGTCGCCCGCGCGAGCTTCCTGCTCGATGCGCTGGACACCGCCAGCTTCGACCTGCTCCCCGACGAGCACGGTGTTGCTGCGTGTGAGGCAACCTGGACCAGCGACCAGCAGGAGCCCCAGGGTTACCTCTTCCTTACCGATGCAAGGCTGCTCTTCGAACAGCGCGAGGAAGTTGCCACGAAGAAGGTGCTCTTCATCACGACGCAGAAGGAGCTTATCCAGGAGAAGCTCTGGGAATCACCCATCGGGGCCGTAGAGGAGCTGGAGGCCGAGGACAAGAAGGGCTTTCTGAGTCGCAAGGAGATGCTGACGCTGCGGTTCTCCGAACGAACCCGTGAGATTCCCAGTGACGTGACGCTGCAACTCAAGGGCTCGGACAACGATACATGGCGCAGCCTGATCCGACAGGTCAAGAGCGGGCAGATCGACAGCGACCGTTTTGGCGCGCCGGCCCCTGAGGAGCTCCTGACCGAAGAGGTCACCCAAGAGGCGGCGGCACCGGAGAAGGAGCTGCCCACCGTCTGCCCCAACTGCAACGCCCCGCTGCCACCGGTCTTCAAAGGTATGCGGCAGGTCACGTGCGACTATTGCGGCACCGTCATCAATCTCTAGGAGACATCGGGAGCGGGCGCTAGGCTGAGTCACTGCCCGGACTGACATGGACCTCGTTCGCGATGTGGCGGCCTATATCGAGCGTCATCACCTCCTCGAATCGGACGCCGCCCTTGTCGTGGGTGTGTCCGGCGGCCCGGATTCGGTGACACTGCTGCACCTCCTGCGACGCCTCGCGCCCGCCCAGCGTATCACGCTCCACGTCGCCCATCTCAACCACGGCATCCGCGGCAAGGAAGCGGACGGCGACGAAGCGTTCGTCGTCGATCTGGCCTCCAGGTGGGATCTAGCCGTTACCACAGAGCGCGTAGATATTCCGGAACTTGCCCGGCGCCAGAAGCTGGCCCTTGAGGAAACGGCGCGGCGGGCCCGGTACGCCTTTCTGTGCCGCGTCGCGCAGCAGTGTGGGGCGCGTCAGGTTGCCGTTGCCCACAACGCTGACGATCAGGCCGAAACCGTGCTGATGCACCTGCTGCGCGGTTCTGGCCCAGCCGGACTGAGGGGGATGCTGCCGAGCACGCTGATGCGGGACTATCGCTTGTTGCCCCACTGCGCACATCCACCCGCCGACCTGAGGCTCATACGACCGCTTCTTAGCACGTCACGCGCAGACATCGAGGCCTATTGCCGCGAGCATGCGCTGCCGACACGGTTCGATCGCTCGAACCTAGACACGACCTATTACCGCAACAAGTTGCGGCACGAGGTTCTTCCCTACTTGCGGGAGATCAACCCTCAGATCTCCGAGCGCCTCCGCAACCTTGCGGAGGTCGTCCGGGCCGACTACAACCTGCTTAAGGAGTTTGTCAGCGTTGCGCGCGATACGCTTTTGGTCTCGACCCTCCCTGATGCCCTGGTCTTCGACTTGGCACGCTGGCGAGAACAACCCCTCGCGATTCAGCGCGCAATCGTGCGACAATCCGCCTACAAGCTGCGGCGCACCCTCCGGGACGTGGACTTCCAGCACGTCGAGCATGCCGTGCAGATCGCACAGACGGGCCAGACCGGCGCCCAGGCCGTCTTGCCGCACCAATTGGCACTGACCGTCGGCTACACGACCTTGACCATCGGAGATGCCGACGCGCTGCACTTACCTGCGGAACGACCGTGGCTGCCGCCCGATGCGGAGATCCCAATCGCCGTTCCGGGTGTTACACCGCTGCCAAACGGCTGGCAGCTTCATGCCCAGGAGATGGCCCACTGGAACATGGAGACGATCCGGCGCAACCCCAACCCGCTGGTCGCCTGGCTCGACCGGGATGCGGTGGGCAAAGCGCCGGCGCTGAGGACGCGGGAGGAGGGCGACCGGTTCCGGCCCCAGGGCATGGACGGAGCGGAGGTCCGGCTGAGCGACTTCCTCATCAACATCAAGCTGCCCCGCCGCTGGCGGGATCACCTGCCGTTATTGGTCGCGGATGATCACATACTGTGGGTGACCGGCCTTCGCTTGAGCCAGAAGGCGCGCGTTCGTGAGGATTCCGAACGCGTGGCCTATCTCCGCTTGTGCGGGCCGTAAGCAGAAAAAGAGGTATCCTACAGGCTATGGCAAAGCACCTCGTGTTGGTAGCGGGCAATATCGGTGCAGGCAAGACATCGCTTGCCGAGCGTCTCGGGAAGCGCCTGGGTTGGCACGTGGCTTATGAGTCCGTCGATGACAACCCCTACCTCTCGGACTTCTACGCGGATATGCGCGCGTGGAGCTTCCACCTGCAGGTCTTCTTCCTGGGCCACCGGGCCCAGCAGCACGAAGCTCTTTACAACCTGCCGGCCTCGGCTGTGGTCGATCGCAGCATCTACGAAGATGCCCACATTTTCGCGCGTGCGCTGTACGAGATGCGCAATATGTCCAAAAGGGACTACCAAGCCTATCGCGCGCTCTACGACCTGGTCATCGCCAAGCTGCCACGCCCTGACCTGTTGATCTATATCGACGCCAGCGTCGCGACCCTCTGCCACAGGATCGCGATGCGGGGCCGCGATATCGAGTCCGGTATCACGGAGGACTACTTGACCCTCCTTGACCGGTACTACGATGACTGGATCGGCGCGTTTGACCTATGCCCTGTCCTTACCGTGCCGGGGGATGACCTCGACTTCGTCTGCTACCCCGAGCATCTAGAGATCATCGCCGAACGCGTGGAAGCGAAATTGGCCGGCAGAGAGGCCGTCCAGTTCCCCAAACCGGAGACACTCCGTGGCAGCTGAGTACGGCGAAACGCTAAGCGACCGCGAGCTCGAGATCATCGAGCTGGTCGCCGAAGGACTGACCAACCGGGAGGTCGCCAACCGGCTCTATCTTAGCCACAATACCGTCAAGGTGCACCTGCGCAATATCTTCACCAAAACAGGCGTCGCCTCTCGGACCGAACTCTCGATGATGGCGGTGCAAGAGGGCTGGATCACGGTCCCCGGCGTGAACGAGGACGAGGAAGGATCCGGGGGCGCGGCGACCGAGGCGCCTTCAGCAGCCTTAACGGCCGGTGAGGAGCCCGAGGCGAGAGCCGCCTGGCAGCTTGATTGGCCCTGGCAACGCTGGCTGAGCTTGGCCGGCGGGCTGGTCCTCGTTCTTGCTATCCTGTTTCTGCCGCAGCGCCGACCGGCACCCAGCGCCCCGCAAGGCCCGGGCGAGGTCTTCGGCGCCAGCAGCAGCATCCCCAGTATCTCCGCGGCTGCCTCTGAAGACGGGTGGCAGGAGCTGACCCCGTTGCCGGTCAGGCGTGCCGGCATGAGTGTGGCGGTCGCGGACAGCGAGATCTACGTCATCGGGGGAATGACCGACAACGGAACGACGGGACGGGTCGACGTCTACGACATCGCCACCGGCGAATGGAGGCAGGGAGCCGACCGTCCTAGCGCGGTCGTGAACGCGAGCGCCGCGGTGCTGGACGGACAGATCTGGACCGCGGGGGGCTGCGATGAGGTTTGGCATCCGACGGCAGACCTTCATAATTACGCACCGGATGAGGATGCGTGGCGCGATGGCCGCCCGCTGCCCGAGTCCCTGTGCGCCTATGCCCTTGCGGCCTACGGGGATCGCCTACTGCTGTTCGGGGGTTGGGACGGCGAAACCTACCGCGCGCTCACCCTTGCCTACACTCCTGCCGACGACACCTGGGAGGTCCTGACACCACCGCAGCAGGCGCGCGGATTTGGCGCCGCTGCGGTGCTGGAAGATCGCGTCTTCTATGCCGGTGGGTACGATGGCACACGCGAGTGGGCGGTATGCGAGGTCTATTTCCCTGCGACAGACCGGTGGGAGAGCTGCGGATCTATGCTGCAGCCCCGTGGGGGACTGAGCTTGGTCTCGACGGGGGGCCGTCTCTACGCCATCGGCGGCGGGTGGCAGACACCGCTTGGCTTCAACGAACGCTACACCCCCGCGAACGATCAGTGGTCGGTGCTGGAGACCCCGATTGTGGGCGAGTGGCGCAATCTGGGCGCCGTGCCCTGGGACACCTCCATCTATGCCATCGGCGGGTGGAGCGGCACCGACTTCTTGAACCGGACCTACGCCATTGAGGTGATGCCGTGGCGCGTCTTCATCCCTGGGACGTTCCGGAGTCCGTAGGTTCGGTGGTCCGCGTTAGGTGAGCTGGAGGCCGGGCTCGATGTCCAGATCCCAACTCCCGCGGTCGCCCGCCTGATAGCGGAAGAAGCCGGCGGCAGCGACCATCGCAGCATTGTCGGTGCAGAGGACCTTGGGCAGGGCGTAGACGGGCAGCGAGACGCGCTCCCGGGTCGCCTCGCGGAGCGCCGTATTGGCGGAGACGCCGCCCGATAGCAACACGGCATTCGCCCCAAATTCCTTCGACGCAGCGACCGTCTTCTCGACCAAGACGTCGACGACGGATGCCTGAAACGCCGCAGCCATATCAGCATAGAAACGGTGAGGCACCGGGCCGGTGTACTTCTGGAGGATGCGCAGGACAGCCGTCTTCAAGCCGCTGAAACTGAAGTCGTAAGTCCCGGGGAGCCACGCCCGAGGCAGATCCACCGCCGACGGATTGCCCGTCTTGGCAGCTTCTTCGATGGCCGGTCCGCCAGGGTAGCCCAGCTTCAGCATCCGGGCAACCTTGTCAAAAGCCTCACCAGCGGCGTCGTCCAGCGTGCCGCCCAGGCGCTCGTACTGCCCGTGGCCATGAGCAAGGATCAGCTCCGTATGGCCACCCGAGACGACAAGGACAAGGACCGGAAAGCGCAGATTGCCCTGGGCGCTACCCTCGGCCCCAGTCCGCAGCCAATGGGCGTAGAGGTGCGCTTCCAGATGATTCACCGGCACGAGCGGCAAACCAGTCGCCAGCGCCGCACCTTTAGCGTAGTTGAGGCCGACAAGCAGGGACCCGGGCAACCCCGGACCATAGGTCACCCCGATGGCATCGAGATCATCCCAGCCAATATGCGCCGAGACGAGCGCCTGTTCAACCACGTACGTGATCGACTCCACGTGCATCCGTGAGGCCATCTCAGGGTAGACACCCCCGTACTGCGCGTGAAAGTCCGCCTGTGAGGCGATAATATTGGAGAGGATCGTCTCCCCCCCCTCGACCACAGCCGCGGCAGTCTCGTCGCAGGATGTCTCGATACCTAGTATGCGAATGGCCATGTCAGCTCCTTGAGATAGCCGTCAGCGAATAGCAATCAG
>JAFGNI010000354.1 GCA_016927095.1 Anaerolineae bacterium
ATGGGGTGCTCTCCGAAGATCAGTACGGATACTGCCTCGCCGCCTCGAGATAGGCGCCGATGTTCTTCTTCGCACCTCTAACCCGATAGGTGTGGTTGAGCGTGTCCTCAAAGGTGATGTCCACAGCCAGACTGCCGTCGTTATCGGACAATATGCCGTCATTATCCGGCGTGATCGTATGCTCATACACATCGTTCTCGCCAATCCGGTAATGCCCGTGCTCGTCGCTGCTCCACAGGGTCTCGGTAACGAAGCTGGAGCGCCCGTTCGCGTACTTGACGACCATATACTCGAGCTTCTTAGCCCTCCTCCCGTGGTTGGCAACTCGGATCCCGAGGACCGGCGGGCTGGACGGTTCCTCCTCATAGATCCGCTGCGGGGGATAGAAGTGGCTTATCGCCTTGACACGAGCGCCCTCCCGGAATGTGGCGTAGAAGGATAGCCCAAAGGACGCAACGGACACGATGAAAGCCAGAATCGATATCAGCGTTGAGGTATCCACTGAACCCCCCTTTCGCAGATATGCGAAGCGACAACGGCGTTAGTGAATCAGCACCAGACTTGCGCTGCGCTGACAGTGGACGGCGGATGGCACGGAGAGTGGTGCGAGACGACGCGAGACGCAACTAAGAGTATAGGCCAGCACAACTATACCGCAATCGTGCTGGCGGGTAGGGCTAGCGCATTTGACCTCACATCACGCCATATGCGGGCTGCTATGTAGGCCGGGTAGCCGACCCGGCCCGGCGGCGCAGCCGCCGTTGCGCAAGGCCCCTGCGACGGGGCTGTCCAAATACGACAGCCCTGTGCCGGCGTGGGGTTTGATTCCTGTCCGTTGCGTGTTAGCATACCGCTCCATCAACAAAGGGAGGGGCCATCCAATGGACAGCCAGCACCAAGGAGCGCCTGCAACGTTATGAGCGATCGCCCGGTCTGCAACTACGAGGGCTCGCGGTACCGCACCGAGTTCTGGAACACCGAGCGCGCCTATGAGGATGCGGCGGAGCGCGTGGCGCTTCGAGCGCTATTGCCGCCCCAAGGGGAGACGCTGGTCGAGATCGGCGCGGGTTACGGACGCCTCGCTGACCTCTACGCCGGCTACGACACGGTGGTCCTTATGGACTACGCCCATACCCAGCTGGCGCAGGCGGTTGAGCGCCTGGGCGCCACAGGTCCCAACGACCACCCCAGGTACGTCTACGTCCAGGCCAACTTCTACCACCTCCCCTTCGTAGCCGGGCGCTTTGACACCGTGGCGATGATCCGCACGCTGCACCACGCTGTGGAGGCCGCAACGGTCATCAGAAACGTCTCGGAGATCCTGGCACCATCGGGCGCCTTCGTGCTCGAGTTCGCGAACAAGCGCAACCTGAAGGCCATCGCCCGCCATCTCTTGGGCCGGCAGTCGTGGTCGCCCTATGCCCTGGAGCCGGTGGAGTTTGTGGAACTCAACTTCGATTTCCACCCTCGCTGGATCTGGGCCCAGCTCGCGGCCCAGGGTCTAGAGCGGGAGACCATCCGGACCGTCTCACACTTCCGCATGGGAGCCCTGAAGCGCCTCGTCCCAACCAAGCTGCTGGTCGCCCTGGATGCCTTGGCACAGCGCACTGGGCCGCTCTGGCAGCTCAGTCCCAGCGTCTTCGTGCGCTCCCGCGCAGATAGCAGCCACGAGTCCGCCCCGCAGGGCAGGTTCTTCCGCTGCCCTGCCTGCGGCGCACCGCTGGGGGCCCCGCCGCAGCCGGTCTTCACGTGTGGCTGCGGTGAGGTCTGGGAGAGGCACGGCGAGATCTACGACTTCCGTTACCCGAGAGACTGAGCCCGCGATGCAGATGCAGTTCATCCGAGAAGCGAGTCCCGACCCTGGGCGGCGCCGGTTGCTGGTCCGGGCACTCTATATCACGATCCTGGGCAATGCTGTCCTGGCGGTCGGCAAGGGCATTGTCGCTGCGATCTCGGGCAGCGTAGCCCTCTACGCCGACGCGGCGAACTCCGTCTCGGACCTCTTTTACTCGTTGCTGATATCACTGGGGTTGTGGATCTCCCAGCGCCCGCCGGATCTGAGCCACCCGCAGGGCCACAGCCGTTTCGAGCCGCTGGCAGGGCTTGTCGTCGCCGCGGCAATGACGATTGCCGCCTATGAGGCCGGTCGGGCCGCGGTCGAGAGGTTTCTCGCAGGAGGCACCACCGTGTCGCTGGGGTGGCCGGCGGCGGCGCTGTTGGTCAGCGCGGCCCTCAAGAGCGTGATGTATGTCCTCATTCACCGGATCGCAGGACAAGCGAGCAGCCCCACCCTCGATGCCGCTGCGAAGGACAACTTCGCCGACGTGCTCACCTCCATCGCGGCATTCGCCGGGATCCTAGCGTCCCAGTTCCTCCACCCGCTGGCAGACCCCATCGCCGGCGCGGCTGTCGCGCTGTGGATCCTCCACGCCGCCCTCGGTGTTTGGGGCGAGAATCTCAGGTACCTGACCGGCGGTGGCGCCTCCTCAGAGCTACGCCAGGAAATCATCGCGGTTTCCGGGGCCGTTCAAGGCGTGGAACGTGTCCACCAGGTGATCACAGAGCATGTCGGTCCGGAACTGGTCGCCGACCTGCACATCAATGTCGACGGCAACCTGCCGCTCTTTGACGCCCACGCCATCTCGGACAACGTGCGGGAGAGCGTCGAGGCCCTGGAGGGCATCGATCGCGCCTACGTCCATGTTGAACCGTGCGAGATCATCCCAAGGTTGGACGACCGCGGGCCTGCCGGGAGCGAGCCGCCAGAAGGCGGAGGCGCAGGAGAGCGGGCCGCGCAGAAACGGTAGTGTATAATAGCTGCCGTTATGGAGACATCGATCGAACAACGGACCAACATAGATCTCGGCTTGACGCTGGAGGGCGGCTGGGTGCTGCTCCCACTGCTCTCGGCGTTGGGCGGGGCCTGGGCTTACAATCCGGGACTGTGGACTGAGGAGCCGGCGAGGCTCGCCATCGCCCTGGGCCTCATCGTCGGGGGCTGGCAATCGCTCTGGCGCGCACTGACGCGCACCGACTGGGCGGCACCCCTGGGACAATGGCCGGGCTGGTCGAAGGCCGCCCCTCTGCCGGCCTGGCCCTACGTGCAGCCGGGCACGCCCGGTGAAGCTCTGCACCGGCGGCTGTCCTACGCGAAGGCGTGGTGGCAGGAGGCCGGTCGGGCCAGCCTCGCCCACCCCCTGAAGCGTGCGATCTCGGCTATCGCCGTCACCCTCCTGCTGAGTGCGGCCCTGGGCCGCGAGACGGTGATCTTGAGCATGGCGTACCTGGCGTGGACGGAATTGGCCGTGCTCTGGCACGAGGGGCGGGGTGAGGTCGGGCCAATCTGGGGCGCGACGGCGTTAATCGCCGGGCCCTGGTTCCTCGGCGCCACGCTCAACGACGGCAACCTGGCACCGGCAGCCCTCTCCAGCGTGGCACTGGCCCTGATGATTGGGCTCTATGCCCACACCAACGGCTGGGCCGTCGTGGGACCATTGGCCGGTGCGGCGTTCCTGCTCTGGCGTGGCCACGCTGACGCGGTCGGGTGGCTGCTCTTGCTCTTCCTGCCGGGACTGATCACGCTGACAGTTCAGCCGGACCGTGACGCCTACCGGCGCACCATTGGACCGTGGGTGATCGGGATCGTCGCGCTGCTCGCGTGGGTATTGTAGCGATGGGGTGGGTCCTTGGCATCGCCGGCGCCCTCGTACTGATTGCCTTCCTCTATTGGCAGCTCATCATCGCCGAGGGTGCCTACATGGGCCGCAAGGTCGTCGCCCTGCTCTACGATTGGTCCGCTCACATCTACGACCGGATCAAGCAATACGATACGGGCTATGAAACCTACTTCCTTGCCCGTCCTCTGACCAGCGCGCTCTTCTCCTTTCCCAACCCCCTGATCCTGGATGTGGCCACAGGCACAGCGCGGCTCGCCCGCACGGTGATGCAGGAGGTGGGCTTCCGGGGGCGGCTGATCGGGGTGGATATCTCGCGCAGGATGCTGGCACAAGCTGCGCTCAAGACAAAGCGCTATGGCGACCGGGTGACGCTTGTCTGGGACGATGCCTCGCAGTTGGCCTTCCCGGACGACACCTTTGAGGTCGTCGCCTGTCTGGAAGCGCTGGAGTTTATGCCCGACCCCGACCAGGTGCTGGGTGAGATGGTGCGGGTCCTTAGGCCGGGTGGCATCCTGATGATGACCAATCGCATCGGCAATGACGCCCGCTTGATGCCGGGGCGCACCCAGTCCTCGGAAGCACTCTATACCAAGCTGCAGGATCTCGCGCTGGAAATGATCCAGATCCGGCCCTGGCAGGAGGACTACGATCTGGTCTGGGCCCTCAAGCCGGGCGTCTGCACACCGCTGCCGGTGCGCAGGCTGGCGGATGTGCTGCTCTGCCCGGTGTGTAAGGGCGATGTAGCGCTGGAGAGCGAGGATGGCGCCTCAGGTGCCTACCGTTGCGGGAATGGGCACGTGATCCCCGTGGGCGATGACGGCATCGTGGACGTGATGCGGGCGAGGTAGGGCTCCGTAACCGCTGAAGCGGTTACTACGAACGGCGCTTTTCGCGCGTGCGGCCGGTCCGCAACTTGTGGGGCATTCGGTCTGCGGATGGCCATTTCAGAGGCGATGCCGGCGCCGGGCAAACCGCATACGTGGACTATCGAATCAAGTGCACCCCACCAACTGCAGGTGGGGCGCACTGGGCGGGTGGCGGCGCACTGGCCAATCCCCAAGCGCGATGCTTGACCTGCTCCCAGGAGACTTGAGGTTCAGCGGCGGCGCAGCCTGGGCAATTGGGACATGGTCTTGCGCATGAGGGCCACCAAGCCACCGGAGTTGGCCTTGCGGGCCGCAACCAGGGCGTGGTTAAGATAGGTCTTGGCCTTGGGGCGGTTGCCGTGCTGGGCGTAGAGGATGGCGAGGTTGCGCAAGGTCTTGGCCTCACCCTCCAGGTCCTCGAGCGCCCGGCGGATCTCCAGCGCCTCGTCATAGACCTCGATCGCCTGCTGCCAGTCCCCCATCCCATCGTGCGCAGCAGCGACGTTATTGAGGACCACAGCCTCGCCTGCGCGATCGCCGGCGGTCCGGTAGAGCTCGCGCGCCTCCGTCGCCTTGGCCATCGCCTGAGGCCAGTCCTCCAACGCTAGGTGGACGCTGGCGATGTCGTTGAGCGCTTGGGCTTTGCCGGCGGGATCCTCCGCGGCCTCCATCAGGTCGATGACCTCCTGATAACGCTCGATCGCAGGCTCCCACTCACCTTTGGCCAGGAAACCACGCGCCTCTTCGTTGAGCGCAGCAACGCGCTCCGCTGCCGGCGTGGTCGCACCGGCCATGTCGGCGTCACTCTCAGTCTGCATGTCGTGTTCGTCAACCATTTCCGGGTCTCCTTAGGGTTTCTCTGGTGATAGATCAGCGCCGTAGGCGCTGCAGGATGTTGCCCGCCGGTCATAGGCAGCAACCGTCGAGGGGGTAAGGGCCTGGGGGCCTATTCGGGCTCCAGCTTCGGTCGCCCCGGGTGAGGGGGTTGCTCGAAGGCCCAGGAGGTGCCGGCACCTGCAGCGTGAAACGCCTCGCCGTAGGCCTCAGCGAAGGCAGCGCGCGCCCGGTCGCCCGTACAATGCGTGGGTGCGACGGCGGCAACGTGGCATGCCTCCAACGCGGCGATGGTATCCTGAATCTTGACGGGACCAGCGCTGCCAAGGTGGAAGCCCCCCAGCACCAGGCGGATAGGCCCACCGGTGATCTCGAGCGCCCGCTCCGTCATGCGCTCCACACCCGGATGAGCGCATCCCGTGATCAGCACCCACCCCTCGGTCGTCTCGACGATCAAGGCCTGTTCTGCCACAGGGCCGCTGACTTCGCCCGTGGTCCAGATGCCGGGGACGATCTCTTGGGGACCGGTGACCTCAACGACGGCTGTCTGCTCGGCTGCGGCCCGACGCATCGATGGGGAAAACGAGGCCAGCATATAGACGGTTGGCGAGACGCCCGTCGCCAGCAATCCCTGGAGACCGCCGGTGTGATCGCCGTGATAGTGCGAGAGCACGATCTGGTCAACCGCAGTGAGATCCTTCTCCAGGAGCGCGGCGTTGTTCAGAAGGGTAGGCGCGTCCCCGCCGGTGTCGAACAGCAGTTGGGTGCCGGACGTCTCGACCAAACAGGCAAACCCCCAGGCGTTCTTCAGTCGCGGGTCACCGCGCTGATTATCATAGAGAATCGTAAGCGTGATCATATTCGTTCCTCCCAGCAAAGGTACAGGAGTTATCCGCCGGGCAGTGGCGGTCGCAGTGGGTTGGACCGCCGGCGTCTCCTCCGGGGTGGCTTTGGCGGGCAAGACCTGGGGCGTCGCCACGAGATCGGCAGCCGTGGGCGGCACCACCTCCGGCGATGGCGTCACCGGTGCCGGCACCGGCTCCACGACGTCAGCCGAGGGCGACCGGCATGTCGCCAACCAGAGGATAGCGCTCAGAGCGACCGCCGTTCGCCGGAAGAGGCCGAACACGGGAGATCACGCGGCGCCTGAGGCCGCCGCGTCACCCGATCCGCGACCGGAGAAGATC
>JAFGNI010000355.1 GCA_016927095.1 Anaerolineae bacterium
CCGCTCCAGTGGCCGTGGCCAGTGAAGCGCCTATGTCGCACCTATATAGTTTATTATACCCCAGACTTCCCATCTGGACAGTCGCACCACGGGTTTTGTGATATACTGATTTGGCTAATCGCGCCCGCGCGGAGTTGGCGTGAGGTCCGCCGTATCGATATTGGCCGCTGGACAGGGCCGAGCATTGCCGAGCGACGGAGAGGGAGATATCCACGCAGTATGGCTTCCGACAGCAGTCCCGCCCACAGCACGGCATCTCGCGTCACCAGCCAGGAGCCGGACCGCGACGCGGCTGATAGCAGAGAACAGGACGAGGCCATCATCGCTGCCATCGTCCGTTTTGGGCTTGAGGTCGCCGAGCTGGCGCTTGGCTCCGGCTCCTACAGCTCGACCGTGCGGTTGCTCACATTGCGCAACGGTCAGCGTGCGGTCCTGAAGATACCCTATGTGCGACGCAAGCTCCACCGTGAGATCACGGCATTGGAGGCCCTCAAGTCGGATCTGCCGATCCCTGCGGTGTTGGATACGTGGATCCCTGATGACGATGGACCAGGGGCCATGCTGCTCTCGTACCTGCCCGGGGTCCCGGCGGACGAGGAAGTCTCGCCAGCACTAGCGCACGGCATGGGCTCGCTCATCGCTGCGATGCACCAACACGGCCTGCCACGATATGGGGAGGTCTATCGCTTCCAAGCTGCCGCCGGCGTCCGCAATCCCCCTGAGCAAGACTGGTGGGCTCTCATGGTCAGCCGCTTTGAGTTGTGGCGAGCACAGTGCGAAAGCGTGATGCCAGCCGACCTCTTCGCGCGTAGCATCGCAGTGTATGAGAAACTCGCAGAAGCCCTGCCAGACCCCGACGGCCCCGTCTGGACCCACCACGACTATCGCCCGGGCAACGTCCTGGTGCAGAGGGCGACCATCACCGGTCTGATCGATTTTGAATCTGCCCGCGGCGGCGCGGCTGATGTGGACTTCGTCAAGATGAGCCACGAGCTGTGGGAGCGAACCCCCGCGACGAAGCAGAGCTTCCTGGATGGGTACGCGAGCATCCGCCCCCTGCCCCCCATAGAAGAGACCCTGCCCTTCTACCAGCTGCACAACGCCTTGGGTGGTATCGCCTGGTGCGTCCGGCGAACTAACATCAACGATCCGTTCTTCCAGGAGAACCTGGACGTCATACAAGCGCTGACTGCCCGATATGGCGGCTAGGCGTCCGCGGTAACGCTCACTGTACCGCGTTCTGACACAGACGTCCTGTGCTAGCACCCGCTGCTCATCAATAGAGAGGAAAGGTGAAATGGTCACGTCAGCTGCTGAGACAGTAGATGCCTATATCGAAGAGCAATCACCCCAGCGAGCCGAGATCCTCCGCCAGCTTCGAGCGCTCATCAAGGAGACCGCGCCCGAAGCGAATGAGACCATGAAGTATCGGATGCCCACCTATGAACTCGGCGACGGCGTCCTCTGCGCGTTTGCCTCCCAGAAGCAGTACGTAAGCCTCTACTTCGAGGTCGAAATGCTGGACCAGTACCGCGACGAATTCGAACATCTCAGCCTGGGCAAGAGCTGCATCCGTTTCCGGAAAATGGAGGATCTCCCCCTAGACGTCGCCAGGACAATCCTGGAAAGCACTGTCGACCGGTTGAAGGCCAGCCAATTCGGTGAGACGTCGAAAGAGTGAACCGCATCGTCCGGGAACCCCAGGTATGAGAGCTTGGCTCCAGTCCGCCATCGCGGACGAGATAAGCTCCTTCGCCATCTCCCAAGAGCCTCACACGAGCTGGAAAGCGCCGCTCGTAGGTATCGCCGACGCTCACGATACACTCTTCCTCAGGCTGAAGGAGGTCGTGCAGCCGAGGCACGCCCTGCCCGGGGACCTGCTCCCGTCCGCCCGCAGTGTGGTTGCCTTCTTCCTCCCCTTCGACGACGCCGTGCCGGGGAGCAACTACGTCGGCCGTTACGTCTCTGAGACCTGGGCCAGGGCCTATGTCGAGACCAACGCCCTCATCGCAGCCATCAACCGGCGCCTTTCTGCGGAACTGGCGGACCGAAGCTATAGGGCCGCCTGCATCCCTGCCACGCACAACTTCGATGCGGAAACGCTGATGAGCAGCTGGTCCCACAAGCACGCGGCCTACATCGCCGGCTTGGGGACTTTCGGGCTCCACCATATGCTCATCACGCCGCAGGGCTGCGCGGGCCGCCTCGGTACGCTTGTCACCGACGCCGCCATCCTGCCGACCCCGCGGCCTACGCACGAAGCTTGTCTCTACAAGCACAATGGAACCTGTGGCGCCTGTGTCAGCAGATGTGTGGTCACAGCCCTCACCACATCAGGCGACGCCTTCGATCGCCACGCCTGTTACGCCCTCTGTCTTGAGAACGGGGATCGCCACGCTCAGTTTGGGCTTGCCGACGTCTGTGGTAAGTGTGCTTCCGGCGTGCCCTGCAGCACCAGCGACCCGGTTGCTAACTTGCGCCACCAACGCAATCAACTCGGCTCTGGCTACTACGCGTGTACAGCGAGCCCCAAGTTCGGCTGACGAATGGGTAAGCGTCACACTCCAGGCCTTTCTGTGGTATCCTACGGCAGCCTGGAATCATCCTGGAGGCCCTGTGGAACCCTTTAGACGTCGCACGTACCGTAACCTGCGGGAGGCACTCTCCGACTTCGGCGCTGTTTTGAGGCAGCGACAGGAGCTCCGCGCGCTGATGCGGGGTGAGGCGCTACCCCGTGCCTTCCGTGAGAGGCTGATGCTCGCTGTGACCGAAGTCAACCAGTGTCGCTACTGTGCCTATTACCACGCCAGACAGGCCCTGGTCGAAGGACTGTCGGAGGACGAGATCGAGGCGCTCGCGGCAGGTGACTTCGCCGATAGTCCACCTGGAGAGCGACCGGCCCTCCTCTACGCGCAGCATTGGGCGGAGGCCGATGGTCGTCCGGACCCAGCGGCGCAGGTGCGCCTCGAGCAGCTGTACGACCCCGCAACAGCCAGGGCTATCGAGTTAGCACTGCGGGTCATCCGCATTGGCAACTTGATGGGGAATACCTGGGACGGCATACTCTACAAGCTATCCGCCGGTCGCTGGGGAGGAACCTAAGCAGACTGCCCCATCTGTATCATAAGGAGACTGTCTTCATGCCCGAGTACGCGCAGGAACCGCCAGCCTACTACCGGCAGCTTACGTTGGTGGCATCGCTCATCTTCGCTACGGTGGTCTGTGCCGGCCTACTGGCCCTCCGCATGGCCTATACCCGCGGCCTGATGTACGTGGGGCTGTTGTGGAACCTCTTTCTTGCCTGGCTGCCCCTGGTCAGTTCGCTGGCAGCCTACAATCTCTACCGCCGCTGGTATAGCCTCACGACCATCCTCGTCCTCGCATCTGCCCTGATTTGGCTTCTGTTTTTCCCCAATGCGCCCTACCTCCTCACAGACCTTATGCATCTCAAGGCCTCGGATGTGCCACTCTGGTATGATCTGATCCTCCTTGTGGCCTTTGCCTGGACGGGCTCTTTCCTGGGTCACGTGTCACTCTATCTGATGCAGTGCGTCGTGCAGCGTGTCGTTGGGCCGCTGCTGAGCTGGGTCTTCGCTCTGGGAACACTCGGCCTCGGCAGCCTCGGCATCTACCTCGGGCGCTTCCTGCGCTGGAACAGCTGGGACATCTTCACGCGGCCCGGTGAGATCCTCACTGACATCTGGGAGTTCATTCGACATCCCTTTGCCCACCTTGAGGTGATCGCCTTCTCCGTGCTCTTCTACCTCTTCCTCGTGGCATCCTACTGGATGCTCGTCACGCTGACGCAGTTCGCTCGTGAGCAGCCGGCCAACGAGACGCCACAGAGGCTTCCTCGGCCCACCGGTTAGTCAGGGACCAAAGCCTCGCACAACATGCTGCCTTCTTTACGGTGAGACGTAGTCAACCGCCTTTCAGTCCTAGTCGACGATGCACTTCGCGGCATTTGCCCCTTGACCCTCACGCAACGTTAGGGCGTACACTACATTCCATGGAGGCAGATGTGAACAGATACACGGTGGGGCAATTGACCGCTATAGCCGGCGTAAGTGTTAGGACGCTGCACTACTACGATGAGATCGGGCTCCTGCACCCGTCGTCGCGAAGCGAGGCTGGCTGCCGGAGGACTATCGACAGGACTATGCGAAGCTTGAGGGAGAAAACAATGCTATTGACCGATGAAGAACTCTATGAAGGACTCGCCCAGGAGCAGGCGGAGCGCTACCAACGCGAGACCCGCGAAAGCTACGATCCGGCCCTGGTCGCCGAATCTGAGCGCCGGCTCCGCAAGATGTCCAAAGAACAGTGGCAGGCGCTCAAATCCGAGATCGGCGAGGTGACGGTGCAACTCGCTGAAGCGATGGAAAAGGGCCCTGAGAGCCCCGAGGTTCAGGAACTCGTCGCCTGGCACTTCCGGGTGATGGAGAAGTCCTATCCCGTCTCGCCCGATATCTACCAAGGACTGGCCCAACTCTACATCGACCACGCTGAGTTCCGCGCCTTCTATGAACGTATCCGACCGGGTCTGGCCAAGTTCCTGAATGCAGCGATGACCTACTACGCCGCCGGGCTGGAGACATCCTAGGGCGATTAACCACTCGGGCAGGCTTGATAGGGCGTTGCTTGGCGGTGAGGCTGGCTGCGCGCCCATAGCTGGCGCGAACCGGTATAGGACGTCACGGAGGTACTCCCGTGATAGCAACTTGCCCGGACGTCAGGGGCCGGACAAGTTGCGGGATGGTCTGTACCAACGACAGCCGCGCGTTAGGGCATGGTCTACCCCGGTGCTCGATCTGTCGTGGTCCTGATTCGGCGCAGTCTCATCCCGTTCAGGATAACCGCCACCGAAGCACCAACATCGGCCACGATAGCCATCCATAACGTAGCAATGCCTGCAACCGCGAGCGCAAAGACAAGCGCCTTGATTCCCAGCGCAAAGGCCACGTTGGCCCGAATCATCCCGTTCGTGCGTCGGCTGAGGCCCAGGATGTAGGGTAACTGACGCAGGTCATCGCCCATGAGAACCACATCGGCCGTCTCCATCGCCTGGTCGGAGCCCGCGCCGCCCATCGCAATGCCGACGCCTGCCTGCGCAAGTGCCGGCGCGTCATTGACACCATCGCCGACCATAGCGACGATCTGACCGTCGCTCCCCAGCTCGCGTACGGCCGACACCTTTTCCTCCGGCAGCAACTCCGCTCGCACCTCATCAATCCCGACTTCCCCACCAATGGTGTTGGCCACGGCCTCTCCGTCGCCCGTCAGCATAACGGTTCTGACCCCAGCTGCCTTAAGCGCCGCAACGACCTCTCGGCTCTCCCGACGCGGTGTATCCGCGACCGCGAAGACCGAGCAGACGTCGTTACCGTGGCAGACCAGCATCACCGTCTTGCCCTCGGCGGCCAGCCGCTCAGCGTCTCGGCAGACCTCCTCCGCGTGGGGCAGTTTGGCATCGAAGTAGGGATGGCTCGCCACGGTGACATCCCGGCCCCCCACCCGGCCACGCACGCCTTGCCCGGCCATCACGGAGACCTCCTCAGAGGGCATCACCACCACTTGCTGGGCCTCAGCTTCAGCCATCAGCGCCCGAGCCAGAGGATGTGAGGACTGAGACTCAAGAGCGGCCGCATACTCCAGGCCGCGGTGCGGATGGGACAGATCCCGGCAGACCTCTAGTATGTCCGTTGTGACCGGGCGCCCCTCTGTCAGCGTGCCCGTTTTGTCGAAAGCCATCACACTGACCCGGCCCAGGGCCTCCAGCGTCCTGCCGCCCTTCACCAGCACCCCCTGCGACGCGGCGTTTGTCAATGCACTCACAACGCTGACTGGGGTACTGATCACCAAAGCGCACGGACAGGCAATCACCAGCATCTGGAGCGCGCGCATCAGCCAGCCGCCCTCACCCAGGAACGGCTGCCCAAAGGCCAGCGGTGGCACCGCAGCAATCAGGAGAGCGACGACGGTCACCACAGGCGTGTAGACACTCGCAAAGCGATCTACGAAACGCTGCACCGGTGCTTGCTCGGACTGCGCCTCTTGGACAAGTTCAATCATCCGGCCCAAAGTCGTATCCTCGGCTAGTCGGGTAACCTCCACCTCCAGTGCGCCAAAGGTGTTGATCGTCCCGGCAAAGACGCTGTCGCCAGGCGATTTGTCTACCGGCACGCTCTCGCCAGTGATGGTGGCCTGGTCTACGGCACTGTCACCCTTGCGCACCACGCCATCCGCGCTTACGCGGTCACCAGGCCGCACCAGCACCCGATCACCGATGTCCAGTTCGGCAACGGCAACCTCTTGAAGAGCGCCGTCAGCCTGCATGCGGAGGGCCACAAGGGGGGCTAGCTCCAACAGGGCGTCCAGCGCGCCCCGGGCTTTCTCCGCTGCGTACCCCTCCAGGGCTTCACCCAACGCGAAGAGCACGACCACGATCGCGGCCTCTGCCCATTCACCAATCAGGGCCGCGCCCGTCACAGCGATGACCATCAGCGAGTTGATGCCGAGGCTGTGTGCCATCCATACCTCTTGGTAGGCGTGCTGGACAACCGGGATGCCCCCAATGATGATGGCCAGGGCAAAGGGCACAACGTGGGCCTCCGTAGGCACCGCCAGCAGCGACGCCACCAGCCCGGCCAACGTCAACACGCCCGCCATCACAGTCAAGGTGGTCGCCCGTGAGCTAAGCAGAAACCGCAGGAAACCGCTCCGCATCCGGCTCGGCCCGCCGGGTGAGGTGACCAGCGTGTGGCCAGTGTCCTCGACAATCCGGACAACCGGTCCGATGTCGAATTCCGGTGCCGATGCCTCAAGTGAAAGCTTGCCGGTCCCCACATCAACGTCGCAGCATTCTACGCCATCAAGGTGCTCGACAGCTGCCTTGATGCGACCAGCACAATCGACGCAACTCAATCCTTCGACCCGATACGTCCGTTTTCCCAAAGCTGTCTCCCTATGTATGTTCGATGTGCTCCAAACCTTGCTGGAAGAGATCGGCGATGTGCTCGTCGTCAAGCCGGTAGATCACGTGCCGGCCTTCCTTGGTCGTTGCGACCAATCGCATCTCGCGGAGCATCGCAAGTTGATGCGATGTGGCCGACTGCGTCATAGCCAGAGCTGCGGCGAGTTCGTGAACGCAGAGCGCCTGGCCTAGCAACGCTGAGATGATACGCACGCGCGTTGGGTCACTGAGGACTTTGAATGTCTCGGCCATCCTCTCGGCGGTCCCCTCATCGATCATGCGCACTTCTCCCACACCGCAGGGAGCGTCTATCTGTATGTCCGTTGTCGACACCGTCATCCCAACTTCCTCAAGCTGATTCCAGAAATATATGAGCGATTACTCATATATTATACACGGATCAGCCTGCGCGTCAAGCGGTTCGTACGTCAGCGCAGCCACGTGCCACCCTCGTCCGAAACCTATCGGTCAACCGGAGTCACCATGGTACAATGTGAATAGGCATAGGCCGCACCCGCACAGCCCACTGGCTAGGAGATGACATGAGACCTCGAAACATAGGCATCCTACACCCCGGTGCGATGGGTATTTCGCTCGCCGCGTCAGCCAAGCACACGGGCCACACAGTCTACTGGACCTCTCAGGGCCGCAGCCAGGCGACCCGTGACCGTGCAGCGAGCCAGGATCTGATCGACGCTGGCACGCTTTCGGGACTATGCGAAGTCTGCGAGGTCATCATCAGCATCTGTCCCCCTGCAGCGGCGGAGACCGTCGCAGCGGACGTGCTAGGCGAGGGATTTGTGGGGCTCTACGTCGATGCGAACGCTATCTCGCCCGGTCGGACCCGTCGTATCGCACAGACCATGGCTCAAGCTGGCGTCAGATTTGTCGACGGCAGCGTCATTGGTGGCCCGGCGTGGGAACCAGGACGCACCTGGCTTCACCTCGCGGGCGAGTCCGCGGGCGAGGCCGCTGCGGTTTTCGCTGCGGGGCCTCTCGAGACCAACATCCTTGGCTCTGAGATCGGCCGTGCTGCTGCCCTGAAGATGGCCTTTGCGGCCTATACCAAGGGTACCAGCGCGCTGCTCAGTGCCATTCTAGCTGTCGCCGAGGCCAACGGCGTGCGTGAGGACCTGGCAGTGCAGTGGTCGCGCAACGGCGCCGGCTTCGCTGAGCAAACCGAGAATCGCGTGCGAAGTGCGACCACCAGGGCTTGGCGTTACGCTGACGAACTCGACGAGATTGCGGCCACCTTCAGCGAGGCTGGCTTGCCCCCTGGCTTCGGGCAGGCCGCGGCCGAGATCTACCGTCGCACCGCGCACTTCAAAGATGCCCCCGAGCCGCCCGATCTGGCATCAGTCCTGGCTGCCCTGCTCCGCTAGATCCGTGGTGTTCTCCGCCTTGGAGTCTCCTGCCCTGACGACATGGGGCAGCTCGCGCTCAACTGATCAGTGGATCGTCGTCTCTATGACCCGAAAACCAGTTACAATGAGTGTGGAAGGCAGCAGACGCACAGGCCAGTGAAACCGGTGCCAGAGCGAAAGGAGACTGTAATGGAACCACTTGTCCACTACCTATCGCATCCTCTCTGCTGGGTACAACCACGGACTCTAAGCCGCGAGTTCGAGCTGCGAAACGAGGCCGGCACACTGGCCACGCTGACGTTCGAGACGGCCCTCGGCTCGTTGGCAACGGCGCGGACCAGCTCGGGGGAATGGTCACTCAAACGTATGGGCTTCTTCAAGCCTGTTGTTACAGTCCGCGAAGCGGGTGAGGAAGCCAATGTGGCTGTCTACCGGCCGCGGTGGACCGGGGCCGAGGGCGATCTCGAACTCGGTGGCCACCAATACCGGTTCAAGACCTCCAACTTCTGGGCTACCCAGTTTGAGATTCGCGATAGCGCAGACCGGCTGCTCATCTCATACCACGCCGGGGTAAAGAAACACACCTTCGGCGACCTGTTCAAGACACAAGCCGAGGTGAGTGTCGTCCAGCACGGCGCCGACCCGAATGAGCTAGCCCTGCTCATCATCATCGGATGGTACATCATCGTCCTTCACAATGAGGACAGCTCCGCCGTTGCGGTAGCCGGGGCAGCAGCGGCGTCATAGCAGACCTGTAGACCCACCGACAGGAGGCGATATGTTCGTTGAGTTGCCCAAGACCCACTACCATCGCGTTCGGCCCCTCTTTGCCCCGTTAGCCTACAACCTTGAGGTACCGTCCATCCTTGATGGAAATACGCGTGGCGTGATCTTCGTCGACGATCTTGAAGCACCTAAGCAGGCCCTGATGTGGGATCACCTCATGGCTATGTTCCTTGCGGGCCATAGTGAGGACCCTGAGTTCAGCGCAGAACTGCGCGATTGGTTGACCGAGGTACCTGTGCCCCAGGCGCGGAAGTACGGCATCGATGCGCTGACCATTGACACGACACATCACGAATGGGATGAGACGCTGCCGCGCCTGCTCAACGCCTACCGGCTCACGCGTGGGACACGCCACTCCTACACACACACCGGGAAGCACGTGCGCCTCGGCGAGATCCCGGTCGAATACGTCATACAGCCGGTGACACCTCAGCTTCTGGCCCGCGATGATCTCCAAGGCCAAGGCTGGCTTGAGGGTTGGATCAGCTCCTACTGGCCGACGCTGGAGCACTACTTCCAGTTGGGCATCGGCTACGTGGCGCTCCTTGAGGATCGTGCGGTGGCCAGCCTCTGCATCTCCGTCTTCGTCACGGAGCACGCCTACGAGTTCGGGACTGCCACCCACGAGGACCACCGCAACCGCGGGCTCTCAACCGCGGCGGCTGGGAACTGCATCAACCGCTGCCTCGCGCGCGACATAGCGCCCATCTGGCACTGCTGGGCCGACAACCTGCCATCGATCGCGGTCGCCCGCAAGATCGGCTTCAAACTGGAGCGTACGTACTCAGTCACCCAAGTCTGGGTGCCATAGGCCCCAGTCTGCCACTTGGCAGGTATCTCAGGGAGTGAGCCTACGACCGTCTCTATCTTCGGTTGCGCGCAGGGCTCAAGTCATGCCAGGGGAAACCATCGGAGCACTGATATGAGCGAGGAAGACCAAACCATTACCCGAGAGAGCATCGACCGACTCCTCGCCTATCTGCCGGCGTTCGAAGACCCGGACGCGACATTCATCGAAACCTGGGTAACCCAAGAGGGCACCTTCCCCTATCCGCGTTATAGAGAGTCTGTCCGTGCCTTCTTCGAACTGGCCGGCCTGCCCTGCTGGTCGGACTATGGCTACAACCCGCGCCGTGCCGGAGAACTGGTGAGAGACGATCAGAGGATTGCCGCAGCCTCGCTCCCCGAAGTGCGGACGATGCTGACGTACTGCGTCCGGGGCGAGCGCTTCGCTGACGGCCATTGGGCGCGAATGCTCGAGCTCGGCCGGGTGCAGGCCATACTGCGTCGTCTCGCCGAGCTACGAGAGACCGCCTCTTGATGCTGATCCTCGCCGGTCACGGGGAACGCGCGGTCGACGTGCGGCGTGGGTCCTCCAATCGTGACCGTAAGCACGAATTGGCCGGGGACGGCGTAGAGCGTACCGATCTAGAGGGCATCCGAGACGCGAAGATACCTCAGCAAAGGTTCCTTTGACGCCACGGTTCCGCCCGGTATACTGAGTTCGGATAGTGCCGCAGATTGCGGCCCGGTACTCACTTGTGAGGCACACCATGCGGAACGATCGTCTGCCAGGTTGGACAACAGCCCTGCTCATTCTGGTCTTGACCGCTATTGGTTTCGTCGGCTGGATCGGTCTACAAGCTCTACTCTGGGGCTTCCTACGCGTGTTCGGGATCAGCACCGACCTCTGGGCGATGGTCGAGGCCTTATCGACGGCGGTGACAGTGGCGGCGCTGATCAGCGGCGGTTATGTGGCCTACCGTGAGCTTGACGAGCTCTCGAACAGCCGCTACATCGACGTCAGCAACAAGCTCTTTGAGGAACTCAACTCCCAGGCCAATATAGAGGCCAGGCGGTGGGTCATCCAGCATCTACCCAACGACCCGGCTGAAGGCCTACCCGCCCTGTCTTCGGAGGGCCGCCACTACGTGAAGCGGGTGCTCAACTCCCTGGATCACATCGCCTTCCTCACACAGTCAGGGTGGATTCCGGATGAGCTGATCATGCCCTGGATGAACCCCATGGTTGTCAAGGTCTGGGCCAAGTTGGGACCCTATGTCGACTACGAGAGCAACAGGCGACACGAGCCCGACTTCTACGAGCACGCCAGGAAGTTGGCTGAGCGCTGCGTGGCCTGGCGAAGCCGCCACGTGCCCGACGGCGAGATCACCTGGGTGGATCACGCACTGTAACCGGATCCGCTTCTGGAGGGAGACGAAATGAGAACCCATGGAGCCGCAGGCTTCCTAATGCTGGTCCTTGTCACCGGCTGGGTGGCCGGCAGCACGATCGTCGCAGCGCGCCCGTCGGCGCCGCCTAGCGTCGCCTTGGCCTCCCGTGCGACCTCGATGGACGACATTCAGATCTCGATCTCGCAGATAGTCGCCACCGGCCTCTCGCAACCGGTGCAGGTGACGCATGCTGGCGACGGCTCAGGACGCCTCTTCGTAGTTGAACAGACCGGCACAATCCGGATTGTCAAGGACGGGATTGTGCTGCCCGATCCGTTTCTAGACATCAGAAGCAAGACCACTAGCAGTGGAGAACAGGGGCTCTTGGGCCTCGCCTTCCATCCCGACTACAGGGACAACGGTCGCTTCTTCATCAATTACACGCGTACCTCGGATGGCGCCACGATCATTGCCGAAGTCCGTGCCTCGCCAACCGATCCTGATAGGGCCGATCCCAACAGCGAGACACCCATACTGCAAATAGACCAACCGGCAGGTAACCATAATGGCGGTCAGGTGCTCTTCGGCCCGGATGGCTATCTCTATATTGGCATGGGTGATGGCGGCGGCGGCGGCGATCCCTATGAGAATGCACAAAACCCGGGTACGCTCCTCGGGTCCCTGCTGCGTATCGACGTCGACACCGGCACCCCCTACGCGGTTCCCCCTGATAACCCCTATGTGGGCATCGCAGGCCGTGATGAGATCTGGACCATTGGGCTTCGCAACCCTTGGCGCTTCAGCTTCGACCGTGCGACAGGCGATCTCTACATCGGCGATGTAGGACAGAATCTGTGGGAGGAGATCAGCTTTTTGGCAGCCGGCTCGCCTGGCGGCGTGAACTTCGGATGGGACTGCCTTGAGGGATCTCACCAGTACGAATGGGACACCGCATGCGCCGCCGCGACGCTCACCCCCCCGATCGCTGAGTACAGCCACACAGAGGGAAGGTCCGTGACCGGTGGGTTCGTCTATAGGGGCACGCTCTATCCCGCGCTGGTTGGGCGCTACTTCTACGCCGACTACGTGAACGGCAAGATCTGGAGTCTCCTTGAGACCTCCCCGGGCGTCTTCTCCGCACCTGAACTGGAGCTCGATACCAGCCTGCTCATCTCCGCCTTCGGCGAGGACGAACAGGGCGAGCTCTACGTCGTCGATCGCGGCGGCACGATTCGGCAGTTGGCGGATGCCAACGGCGCCTCCCCACCTCCAGACCTCACCGGCTCCACCAAGCACCCCGGTATCCCCGCCGCTGACCCAGGCGAGACGATTCCCTACACGATTGCCATCGTCAACGAAGGGCGGGCTGTCCCGGGCACGGTGACGCTGACCGACGTGGTGCCTGCGGGCCTGGGCTATGTCGGCGGCTCCCTTGTCGCCACGTCCGGGACCACCGACGACAGTCAGGCGCCCCAGCTTGCCTGGGAGGGCACGATCGGTGAGCGTGAGACCGTCACGGTTACCTACCAAGTCCAGGCGACCGGCGACGTGACCGGCAGCCTCGTGAACCGCGCTTCACTCAGCGGAGCCTTCGTGGGCCCCCTTGAACTGGCGTCGGCTGTCTACGTGCCACGCAGCGTGCTCACAACCACGATGCGGGACCTCTTCCTACCGGGCACGCAGCCGAACGCCTTGGCCAACGAGATCGCCAACTCCGTCGACTGCGATACCTGCCATAACGCGCCGGTCTACGACGCCTGGCGCGGGACCATGATGAGCCAAGCCGGACGCGATCCTCTGCTGCGTGCGGCCCTCGCGACCGCCAACGCCGACGCGCCCAACGCGGGTGACTACTGCCTGAGATGTCACGCGCCCAAAGGCTGGCTTGAGGGCCGCAGCCATCCGGCAAGCGGCGCCGCCCTGACGATGACCGATATCGACAACGGCGTCGCCTGTGCCCTCTGCCATCGGGCCGTCGACCCGCTCCCGTCCGGGGGTGAGAGTGCAGCCATTGACATACAAGTGCGCAACGGGCTAACGGCGACAGTCCCGATCACCTACGTGGGCAGCGGTACCCTCATCGTCGACCCAGCCGACAACCGTCGTGGCCCCTTCGCCTTCGACCCCGACCTCCCCTATCACAGCGCCTACCAGAGCACCTATCTGGGCCAGGCGGCGGCACCTGAGACGGATGTCATCGCGCGCGCGCGGCTCTGCGGCACCTGTCACGATGTCGACAACCCCGTCCTGAGTTGGGACGCCGACCGCAACCAGTATTGGCCGAACGCGATGGATACGCCGCCGGAGGTTGCCAAAGGCCATCTTTTCCCGATCGAGCGTACCTATACCGAGTGGCGTAACAGCGCCTACCCCGCCGGCGTCATTGCCCCGGAGTTTGCCGGGGCGAAGGCTGACGGCATCGTCACGGCCTGCCAGGACTGCCACATGGAGCGTCAGGCGGGCACCGCGACAGACGCCGCCTTCAATCCCATGACGCGCGACTGCACCACGCCGGTCACCGCTGGCGGCGCCGGCTGCCTGCCCGAACACACCATGGTTGGGGGCAATGCCTGGGTGC
>JAFGNI010000356.1 GCA_016927095.1 Anaerolineae bacterium
GCGTCCCACGCATTTTGAGCGTACAATCTCTGGGGGATACTTCTTTCCTCTGTTTCCCTGGGTTGGGACGCGTGTGGCGTGCATGCGGCTGGTTGACAGATGATGCCTTGCCCTCTAGAATCGTCTAGGGAATCTGCCGCCTCTGTCGTGTCCCGTTGAGAGATCTGCGGGTTTGTCTGGCGGCGCCGGGGAGCGAGCGTGGATAGCACGTGGGCATACGCATTGGTGGCCGTCGTCATTGTTGTCCTTGCCGCAGTTGCGGCGTGGGTCGAGTGGCGTGTGGAACGGCGTGAGGAACCGCGGCATCGTAAGGTTCTGAAAAGTGAGCGTCGCTACAGGGATCGCCATTCCCGCATGCGCTAGAGAACGCGCTGGGAACTGGCGGGTCGGTGATGGAGGACGCCCATTGTGGGCGTCTTCGATTGTAGGAAGGAGATAGTTCGTGGTCGGACGCTTCGTGGCCGGCATCGGTGCGTTGATCTGGGCCCCTAGCCGGGCAAAGTATCTACTGGTGAGACGTTCTTCGCAAAAGGATTTTGCACCCGGCGTTTGGGAGTGTGTAACCGGGCGGGTAGACCAAGGCGAGAGCTACCAGGACGCTCTGCATCGGGAGGTCGCAGAGGAGTTGGGCGTTGCTGTGACGACCGACTTCATCCTCGGGACGACGCACTTCTACCGTGGTGCCGCCATGCCTGAGAACGAGCTATTGGGCGTCGTGTATCATTGCTCCGTCGCGGCGCCCGATGACGTCCGGTTGAGCCCAGAGCACAGCGAGCTGCAGTGGGCTACGTTTGAGGAGGCCCAGGCTCTGTTGTCCGACAGCGAGCATCCGAGCGAGGTGTGGCTGCTTCGCTTGCTGCAACGTGCCGAACGGCTGCACACGGGCGATGTGGGGGCGACCGTGGCCCACAATCGCTCCGAGGGTCTGGAGCTGGGGTAGTGGTCGGTATCCTCCTAGGCGGCTGCGGATCCGTAACTGGCTGTGTAGCGTCAGAAATCTCTTGGGTGAGACGCAGGCGGGACAATGCATAGGGTCGAAACGGTCCTGGTGACCGGTGGCGCCGGGCATGTAGGACAGGCTTTTCGGCGGTTCTACGGCGATCCAGCGACGACGGGATACCGGCTGCGGTTGACGGACCGCACTACACGCATCCCGGCGGATCCCGAACAGGAGACGGTTGTCGCCGAACTGACGGACTATGAAGCGGTCCTGACCGCGATGCAGGGATGCAGTGCCGTTGTGCACCTCGCCGCCGACACATGGGGCTCCGCGCCGTGGGTATCGCTGTTGCCCAACAACATCGATGCGACTTACAATGTCTACGAGGCTGCACGCGTCTGCGGCGTTCAGCGCATTGTCTACGCAAGCACCCATCATACCTGCGGCTATGCTCTCGGTGAGTCCGGCACGTGCGGGACGGACGAGGCCAACCCAGCGCCCATCCGTCCGGACAGCCTCTACGCTGTGAGCAAGGTCTTCGGTGAGGCCCTGGGCCGCTACTATGTGGATGCCTACGGGCTATCGGTGATCTGCCTACGCATCGGCTGGTGCCACGGCGGTGATGGCGAGGCAGACCAGCGGGAGATGGTCGCGCGCATGAAGAAGCCCTCGCCGGCGTTTCCTTACGGCGGCGAGACCCAAGTGGGTTTGTGGATCAGCAACCGCGACATGGCACAGCTCATCGATCGGAGCTTGCGAGCCGATGTGCCATATGGCATCTACTATGGTGCATCCGACAATGCGCCTGTCGTGCTTGACGTGAGCAGCGCCAAGCGTGACCTGGGCTATCGTCCTCAGGATCGCGTGCAGGATCGGATGTAGCCGTATCGGCGGCTGCTGTGCCTTCCGGCGCGTCTAGCGGACGATGTCGCCCAAGGTCTGCTGGAAGCGTCGCTTCAGTTCGCGCCGGGAGACGTTCATACCGGTCGGCAGTTGGAATCGCTGTTTGCCAGACGCGGTGTGAATCACGACCTGGATGAAGTTGGTGGTCTGATCCTCGGTGTCGACCGACTCCCGGAGCTGGACCTTTGAGATGGCTTGGTTAGGTATGAAGAAGCTGTTCGGATTCTGCGCAAGGATCTGATCGGGCGGGGTATTCGCGAGCTGCTGTTCGAGTAGCCGGACCCAACCGAGTTGCGCACCAATCTGCCCGAAGAAGCCTTTCCCCTGTGCCTTGGCCGCAGCCCGCGCTTGCGCCACGAACTCCTGCATCTGCCGGCTATCAAGATAAGCGAAGATCAGCCGACTTGGCGTGGCCACAAGGCTGTAGGTGTCCACCCCCATGCCCAGGAACCCCTTCTTGCGCTGAAGCCCTGGCGTTATATGCACGATCTGTTCAACGGACGCCGGCACTGTGTAGGCGCCCGCAACCGGCTGCGGCGCGGGTTGGATGGGTGCGGGCGGCGGGGGAGGGGCGGCTGCAGGCGCGACAGGCACCACGGCTTGTCGGACCGGATTTCCGCACCGGCCACAAAACCGGGCATCGGGCCCCAGCGGCGCGCCGCATTTCGTACAGAATCTTGGTTGTGTGTTCATCGATTCACTCCGGATGTAGATGTTTCGGTCGCTGGCATCGGAGACGACACCTCCGCCGTCACAGGGAAATGTTCTGAGGAAGGACAATGACAACATCTGGCTGGGCTGATGTGCCAGAAGCTTGCTCTAGTGACCAGTTAAGTTGGTTCGTAGTAACCGCTTCAGCGGTTCTGCAGGCCCCGATAAGGCACCCGAACGACTGAAGTCGTTACTACAAACCCCAAACATCAGCTTAACTGAACACTAGGTATAGCGGACACCTCCGCTCCCGAACCAGCTCAGAATCCTCTCGGCATCCTCGCGCTGCTCGAACGTGCGTTCACTCAGCGGTCGCTCTGTTTGCTGTTCTGAGGGATTCCGGCTCAGAACGAAGGTGTCGGCCTCAGCATCTATCACATACCGGCGCTCCATCTGCAGGATCTCGGTGCGACGCCGGTCAGTGAGGAATGTGCTTGCGGCAGAGGCTTCGTCAGTCAGGGTAATGAAGGCTTCGTTGAATTCCAGGTCGCCGTCGAAGGTGATCTCTTCCACCCCCGCCCGCGAGGCAGCCCAAGCGAGCGCCTTGTCGGCGAGGCGCGCTAACAGGCCGTTCGCCTGCCCGCTCAAAGCGAGGCGCGGGATGACTGTGAAGCGCGGCAGATCAAGCGCCGGAGAGACGACAGCTAGGGCAGTGTCAACTAGCGAAGAAGTCTCGTCTCCGGCGGTGTCAAGCAGGTCAAAGACGTAGATCTCGCCCCCCGCGATAGAACGCCAGAACACTTGCCGGAGCTCCAGCTTCTGGTGCCCGCCAGACCGGCGAAGGCTCAGAATGCGGTCGACCAGTTCCTGTGGAGGTGGCCTAACCGGTTCATAGCCGAGGCGAAGAAGGGCTTCCTCGCGGTTTTCCTCACTGCGGCGTTGTGACGCGACAGCCACAACGACAGCGACGAAGACGACAGCGATGACGACGAAGGCAATGATCAGCCCGAGTTGATTAGCGAAGATAGGCGTGTTTTCCATAGCTCTGCTCGACGAGGCATCACGAAGCTACTTGATGAGCTGCGGATATGAACGGACGATCTCCTCATACTCCTTAGCGATGGCGTCCCACTCGCGTGTACTCGTCGCTATGGCAACCCTAAGCGCCCGGAGCCGACCGGCACATTGCTGTGTTTCGGCAAGTCGCTCGCCGATCTTCAGCCGCTGGTTCAGCCCAACCGAGACCGTCGTGCCGAAACTGAATACCGCTGCCACGATGCAGGCCAGACGCCAGCCCTCCGTACCGGAGCCTACGATAGGTCCTTGGGCGGCCGTGATGCCGGTGATGAGGGTGGAGACGGCAGAGGAGACAATGCCGGAAATCAAAAGGCCGGCGTTGGTCCGGCGCAGGCGGCGGATCAGGGACGTCAGTGCACGCGCGGCATCGGCAACCGCCGTTGCGAGGGCTTCTTGCTGTTGCGGGCTTAGCTTAGTCATAGCAACCTCCTGGCTCGTGGACTCAGCGGAACATGAAGGCAATCAGAGGGCTCTATGCTGCGTCTGCCAATCCGGCCGGTTAGAACCGACGAGCGGGCATCGAGATGTGCCTGCCTAGCTCGTCGCCCTCCCAGATGATGGCCATCAGCCCCTCGCTGCCGGCGCGAACCTCGTGGGCCTCACCACTGCGCCAGAGGACCGCGTCCCCCTGGGCGACGCCGATCGAGCTTCTGCCCTCGCTGGAGACCTCGGCCGTGCCCTGCGCCACGAGCATAAGCTGGTCGCTGACCTCCTTGTGGTTCCCCAGCACCCCGTTGGGCTCTAGGTAGAGGGCGATGACCTGCCACGACCGCGGGCCCTTGGTGACTGAAGCGATGGTTGCACCGGCACTGTCAAATGCCTTGATGCTGCGACCCTGTATCTGGTTGAAGCTGAATATCCTCATTGATCAGGTTCCTTTTTCTCCCCGGTTGCCGTTGAGGTGTGTCGTCGCGGCCTCAGCCGCTGAACCGCTGAAGCGGTTGCTACGAACTAACCTTTCCAATCGCTAAAAGCCACGGCGAGGTTCCGAACTAAAGGTGGCTTCTGCCGCGCCAAGAGCGCGCGGGAGATAGGCCCATCCACGTGGCTATGGTCGGCGTGATGTCTAGGATGCTCATACCATTGAGGCTGCCGCCGCCTGCGGATGTACTGTCGCTCGAGGCGCCGGACGTGCAGAGAATGACCGACGTCGTCATATCCTCAGCCAGCGAGGTGCCGTGATGTGTCTCGTGACCTCCGTGATCGCTGGTGACCGCCACCAAGAGACTGTCGTTGTCCGGCAGACGTTCGAGGACGGTCGCAATGCATCTGTCCGCGTTCTCGACGGCTTGGAGATAGGGTGTGGTCATCCAGCCATGGTCGTGGCCTGCAACATCGGTGTAGCCCAAGTAGATGAAGGTGAAGTCCGTAGGATGATCCTGCAGGTAGGTGGCTGCCAGCTCCGCCAGCTCGCGATCGCCAGCGCCTCGAGGCGTGTGGCAGTTATCGAGATAGACGCCGGCTCGGAGCACCCCGGGCCGTGAGAGATCCCGCAGCTGCTCCCAGTTGTAGAAGCTTGCAGCCCGACCACCTGCCTCGACGACGACCTCAAAGATGCCGGGGCCGGCGCTTTCGGCGGTCCAGATATTGCTGGTGACGCCGTGCTCCTCGGGCGGGGCCGACAGGATTAGGGAGGCGATGCAGGGCAGCGTAATGGAGGGCATCACGGTCTGGGCTGAAAGCGTACTGATCCCGGACGCCATAAGCTGATCCATCGTAGGCGTGTCCGCCGCCTGCAGCGCATCCGGGCGTAGCCCATCGATCAGGAAGAGGATAGCTGTTCTCACGATATTCCCCCGTTGGTGCTTGTGGTCTGATCACATGTGGCGTCGCAGTGCCACTTTGCCGGTCGTGGTGCAGAACCTATCACGCTTTCTAGTCATCCCTCGACATGATGGGTAAGTATACTATGAGAGAAGGATCTGTCGCAATCGCCATGACGACCGGTGGGCTAGGTGACCTGGACCACAGGTCGTACAAGACATCGCCGTCAACGCCGCCCGTTCTCCTCAGGAAGTCGACGTACTCCGCCGATGCGGTCTGGTAGTAGAGCACGACGCTGGCACGCGTGGTCTCGCCAGGCACAGGGTAGACGGCCTCGTCCCAGTACTGGCCATCGGCGTACGTGGCCCCGACAGGCCGCAGGCCCGGCTGATCCCACTGCGTCCGGTCGTATCCGCGCGGGGGGATCCGGTTGTCCTTCATGACAGTATTGTTGAGGATGAAGTGAAACGACGCACCAGACGGCTTTCCCAGGACAGCGGCCAACTCGGGCGTGATGGCCTGTTTGGCTTCGTAGACCCGGACATCC
>JAFGNI010000357.1 GCA_016927095.1 Anaerolineae bacterium
AACTCGAACGGGGTCTCGACGAAGGCGCTGCCCGTCACGAGGTGCGCCTGCCGCACCACACCATGCGTGTTGATGTGGTTGTGTCCGCCCAGCACTCCCCGAAGTTGCGGGTAGCGCCGCAGGAGGTCCGTCACGGTCTCGGTGTACGACGGCAGCGGCGCGTGGTAGGCGTCGCGCGACCCCACTTGCTCAGGCGGCACCGCCAACACCTCCCCGTGGGTGCACAGGAGATGCACCGTGTCAGGGTGTGCCGCCAACGCCTGTTCCAGGCGAGCCAGGTGCTCGGGAAGGAAGTGTGGGTGCTGCGCCTGCTCCCAGAGATAGGGCGTCTCGCACCACTGCGTCGGGATCACGTGAAGCATCCAACCGTCGCCCTTTAGCGTCGTCACAAACCCGCCGTCCGGGAAGAGGCGCCTCGCCTCGGTGAGCCAGAATTCTGCGGCGTCGCGGCGGGTCACGTCGTGATTGCCCAACGCCAAGTAGACAGGCACGCTGAGGCGGAACATCGTCGCTGCCTCGCACACAGTCTCGGGCGTCGCGTCGTCCACCATGTCGCCACCGTGGAGCACAAAGGAGATCGGCGTTGCGCCACGCCTGGCGCCATCGCGCAGCATCCATCGTTCAAGCAGTGCCAGCAACGCGGGCAATTGGTCCGCGCGACGTGGCTGCTGCGTGTAGCCCACGTCGTTGGCCGCGCCCAGGTGCGTGTCCGTGAGGAAGATGAACCGTGCCATCGCGCACGGTATACCGCCAAATGGGCTGCGAGCAAGGTGGCCGGTGCCCAGCTCTGCTCCAACCAAACGGTCGCGACTGGGAGGGCTCGCCGTCACCGCCTGACCCGGATGACCGAGGGCCGGTCGCCACCAGAGCGGGTTGCCCTGATCCCGGAGGTCACCTATACTCTCCTTGGCAGAGGGATGTGGTGAGGAGACGACACTTGAGGATCGGGCTCGTGCAGATGGTATGTGAGAAGGCGGCGCTGCGCGCGAATCTGGCGCACATTGGGGTCGTCTATGCGGAGGCGGTGGCACGGAGAGTGGACATCGTGGGCTTCCCGGAGATGAGCCTGACGGGCTATATCGATCCGGGAAAGTGGCCCGATGCGGTGCTGGGGCTCGACGCTGCCGAGGTGGTGGAAGCCATCGCGCTGACGCGTGGACACGCCACGACGTTGCTCTTCGGGCTTGTGGAGGCGCATCCTGACGGCAATAAGCCGTTCATCACACAGATCGCGGCACGCGATGGACGGGCGCTTGCGGTGTATCGTAAGCGAACGATTGTCGACGAGGAGGCCGACTGGTTTTCGCCGGGCGGGCCCGTGCCGGTCTTCACCCACGACGGCGTCACCTGCGGGATGGCGATCTGTGCCGATATCTCGAACCGCAGCGTCTTCGAGGATCTGGCGGCCCAGGGAGCGCAGCTTGTCTTTGAGCTCGCGGCGCCGGGCCTCTACGGTGATCAGGAAACGCGCGATTGGCAGTCCGGCTTCACGTGGTGGGAGGGCGAGTGCTGCAAGCTCCTGAGCGTCTATGCGCGGGAGCTAGGCATGTGGATAGCGGTGGCGACGCAGGCGGGGCGCACGGTCGACGAGGACTTCCCCGGCGGGGCGTACTGCTTCGCGCCGACGGGCGAGCGCATGTTCGCCACGCCGGACGGCGCGCCCGGTGTCGTTTGGCTGACGGTGGGCCCATAAAGATCGACCTACGGGCCTCCCATTCATTGGAGATAGACTAGGAGCGTCAAATGAGCACAGCCCCCTCGCCCGAACAACCTACTGCAGGCACAACACCCGCCTGGCTGTACCTGGCCCTGGTCGTCGGCCTGACCTGGCTCTTCTGGATCCCCGCCGGGCTGCTGCCGGAGGCAGAGCCCGACCCGCTAGTCATGCTCCTGCACGACCTCGGCGGCTTGATGCCGATCGTCATCGCGCTCGTGCTGCTCGACCGCCGCGAACCGCCCGGAGCGGGGCGCGACTTCTGGCGGCGGCTATTCGATGTCCGCCGCATTGGCGTGCGATGGGGATTGGTCACACTGCTCGTCGTGCCGGTTCTGCTGCTCGCAGCCGTGGGCCTCGACCGCCTCCTCGGCGGGCAGGGCGCGCTACCCGAGGAGGCCGCGCATTTCGCCGAGGCCCCGCTGGCACTCTTGCCGTTTGCGGCTTACATCTTTTTCTTTGGTCCGCTCCCCGAGGAACTGGGATGGCGTGGGTTCGCCCTCGACCGGTTGCAGCGCCGCAACAGCGCGCTCGTTGCCAGCCTGATCCTTGGTGCCGTCTGGACGCTCTGGCACCTGCCGCTCTTCTGGGTCAAGGGGAGTTGGCAGCACAGCCTCGGCCTCGGCACACCCGCGTTCTGGTTGTTTATGCTGGACAAGGTCCCGATGTCGATCGTGATGACCTGGGTCTACAACAACACCCGGCGCAGCACGCTCACCGCCGTCTTCATCCACTTTGCCGTCAACTTCGCCGGAGAGCTCTATGCACTTAGCCTGCGCGCAACGATCGTCTCGGTCGCGCTCTGGTGGGGATTGGCAATCCTGGTCACTGCAGGCTGGGGGCCCCGCAATCTGACGCGCACCGCAGCGACTGGACCGGGCGCGGTAGACCTGTAAACAGCGGCGAGGTACGCACGCGGGACATCAGGGATCAATGGACTGGTACCGCCTGGCGGAGCGGCTCGGGCAGATCCCTATACCGCAACGGGGCCTTCACCGGCACATCGACCCAGCCCGGCACTAGCGCTTGACATAGCGCCTCCGGCGCCTCCTCCCGCCCGGCGTCAGGAGGCAGCGCCAGCGCAGCCTCGAACGCTTCGAGCACCGCCGAACTGATTTCCGCCTCGCGACTTTGCCGCGGCCTTGACTGCAACTCGAACTGCGCCATCAACAACTCGTCGTGAAGCTCCTCGTCGGTCTCATCGTCCACCAACTCGATCCCCCGCGCCGCGGCGCGCAGCCCAAGCGATCCCAATCCCAGGACGCCGAATCCCGTCGCTATGAAGCGATAGACCCAGACATCCGCCGGGTCGCGCTCGAGCAGACGGGTCAAGATGGCCAGCCCCTGGTCGAGATCGCCGATCTGCATATAGGCGCTCGACAGATCGATCAGGCCATTGACGACGTCATCGCCCTTTTCGAAGCGTAGATTGTGAGCAATGGCACGCTTGAGCCAGTCAAGGGCTTTGGCCCGCTCGTCGTTATCCTCCGCTAGGAGGGCTGCCTCAGCCAGATCGCGGTACAGCGGCTCGTAGTGGAGCGTAGGGCACGCCGTCGGCGATCGCCCGGCCTCCTCCATCAGGGTCATTGTCCGCGCCTCGATGGCCTCATCCGATGCGCGCGCGCGGGCAGCAGCCGGAAGGTTGGCAAGCAGCTCGGCGACGACGGCGCGTTTGAGGTCGGTCGCCGGCCCGAGCGCGGCCTCGTCCTCTAGCAGCAAGCGCAGCGGCAGCTTGGCCACCCTATCAGCGTCCAAGGTCACAGCCAGGATCGTGCGCTTCACATCGTATGCGAGCCACGGCGCGACCTTGTAGAGGTCCCCACCCTCGCGGTACGTGCGCTGCACCTCATCGATGATAGCATCCGGTATCCGCTGATAGCGCGTCGTCGCGTGCTGTTGAGGTGCGTCAGGCTTGGCCATAGATCCCTCCCGCTGCGTATGAGTCATAACCCGAGTGTACAGCGGAACAACATAACGGCAACCGTGCTGGGCCGCGAAGGGCGCTTGGTGTACACTATACGGTGAAGCGCTTCAAAGCATTGGCATAACCAAGTGAGGCGAAGAGGAGATCCATGACGAGTAACCGGGACCTTGGCTTGGGCAGTGTGTTATCCATCGTGAGCTATGGCCTTGCTGCCGTGGCGCTGACTGCCGGTCTCGTGCTGACGGTCGCGATCGTCTCAGCTGCGGAAGGCGTCCCTGATGCCCTGACGGATATGCGCGGCCTCGGGCCGCTGATTCGCCCGTTCATCGACCCGATCCACACAGCTGTCGAGATTGTAGCTGTCGTGGTCTTCGTGCTCACCGTGTTGGCAAGCGCGCTTTTGCTTGCACTCGGTGGGTTGCTAGCATCCGTGCATAGGCTCGCGCGCCGGGTGAGCCATCTGGAGAGCGGTGGCGCGACCACAGAGCCCTCGCAGACGTTGCGTCCGCCCGGAATGGACGTATGATGGCGCGATGCGCAGCAGGTGCTCGGGGCTATGGCCTCAGACCATGGCGCAATGTGCAGGCAGCGGGGGGGACTGTGTGAATAAGGGCAAGGACAACGCCTCGCCGGCCTCTATGCCAGAAGGCGAGCACAACCGTTCACGCCAGTGGCTCCGGGCCATCGCAGATATCACTGAGCTGATGGTCATCAGCGATGTCAAGGAGCCGGATGTCCTTGCGGCGTTCGAGATACTTCGTGGGGTCACGGGGGCCGAACGCATAGCTGTCCAGGTAACGCCTCACGAAAACCCCCTCGATGAGAGCCAGGTGATGCTGCGGGTAATACCCTTCCCGCCGCCCACCCGTGTGCTACCGCTGTCGGAGCGATGGCGCAGGACGCTCAGGACGGGCAGCCCGGTGCTATGTGACACCACATCGGCGCTTGCCGGCGA
>JAFGNI010000358.1 GCA_016927095.1 Anaerolineae bacterium
AGTATACCGCCATTGTCGTTCTCATGATTCTTGCGCTCCTGCTTACCGGCAGGAGCGGGGGCGGTTAGGTTGGCGAGGGAAGCCTAGGACCAGATACACAGAAAAGGCCGAAACATAGCCAGGAGAGCCGCCCAAAGGGCGGCTTCCTTGCTGTCTGGTAACGCCCATTTCGTGATCGGGTCCGCGGACGCAGCAGCGTTCACTCAACAAAGGATCAGGAGGAGATCGCATGAAGAAGACCGGCGCAGAAATCGTTTGGGAGATGTTCCGGCGAGAAGGGGTTGAGGTCGTGTTTGGCATACCGGGAGGCGCGATCATGCACACCTATCACCCGCGCCAGGACTACGGCATTCATCACGTCCTGATGCGTCACGAGCAGTGCGCGGCGCACGCGGCCGATGGCTACGCACGCGTCACGGGTAAGGTCGGCGTCGCGATGGCCACATCCGGCCCCGGTGCCACCAACCTTGTCACGGGGATTGCGACGGCAGCGATGGACTCATCCCCCATCGTGTGTATCACAGGCCAGGTCCCCACGCATCTCATCGGCACAGACGCGTTCCAGGAAACAGACATCACAGGCATCACCCTGCCCATCACGAAGCACAACTATCTGGTGACAGACGTTGCCGACCTAGCACAGACCATCCATGAGGCCTTCTACATCGCGCGCAGCGGCCGCCCTGGCCCGGTTCTGATAGATCTTCCCAAGGATGTCCAGCAGGCCGAGACTGACTTTGTTCCTCCTGACAACAACATCAAACTCCCAGGATATCAACCGGCCGGACCGGTAGATGAGAGGCTGATTGCGCAAGCAGCCGCCTTGATCAACCAAGCAGAACGTCCAATCATCCTAGCAGGTCAGGGCGTGATGAAGTCCAACGCTATGCAGGCGCTTCGGGCCTTCGCCGAGAAAACAGAGACCCCAGTTGCGCTAACACTGTTAGGCAAGGGCGGCTTCCCAGAGTCTCATGCGCTGGCACTGGGGATGATGGGAATGCACGGTGAAGCTTTCGTGAATCAAGCCATTCAGGAATCCGATCTCATCTTGGCTTTCGGTATGCGGTTCGACGACCGCGTCACAGGACAGCTAGATCGCTTTGCGCCCGATGCCCATAGCATCCACATCGATGCCGATGCGGCTGAGCTCAACAAGATTGTCCAGGTGGATGTGCCTATCCTCGGCGACCTGCGCCAGGTCCTGGAACAACTCCTTCCTCAGGTCAACAAGACAACCCATCCTGAGTGGAGCAGGAAGATCAGCGAGTGGCGAGGTGACAGCCACAAGCGCGACATCCTGAATCGCCCGGAGAATGGTCACCTTGTTGCCGCCCATTTCATCAACCAGATCTGGAAAGCGACAAAGGGGAAAGCCGTCGTAGTCACCGATGTGGGTCAGCATCAGATGTGGACAGCTCAGTACTACGCCAACGACCTGCCCAACTCCATCGTGACCTCCGGCGGGTTGGGCACCATGGGCTTCGGCCTGCCGGCCGCCATAGGCGCGCAGTTCGGTCAGCCTGACCGCGAAGTGTGGGCCATTGTAGGTGATGGTGGCTTCCAGATGACGCTTCACGATTTGGGCACCGTCGTCCAGGAGAAACTCCCGCTCCGGATCGCGCTTTCGAACAACAACTACCTCGGTATGGTCCGCCAGTGGCAGGAGCTCTTCTACGAGAAACGCTATGAGTCCACGCGGCTCCTCAACCCAGACTTCGTGAAGCTGGTCGAGTCCTATGGCATTCCCGCTTGGCGTGCTACGACGCGCGCCGAAGCCCGGGTCGCTATTGATGAGGCCCGCAAGGTGGATGGTCCGGCCTTCATTGAGTTCCAGATCGTCGAGACGGGTGAAGAGGGCAACGTTTACCCAATGGTGGCCTCTGGTGCCGCGCTTCACGAGATGATCCGGCGTTCGCACCCCGAAGCTGATGGGAATTAGGGAGGAGACAACATGCAAAGCACATTGATCGCTCTCGTTGAGGACAAACCCGGTGTGCTGAACCGGGTGGCGAGCCTGTTTCGCCGTCGCGCCTTCAACATCGAAAGCCTGACCGTGGGACACACAGAGCAGCCCGGCGTCAGCCGAATGACCATCGTTGTGGACAGCACCCGCACAGATGTCGAGATGGTCGCTCACAACCTGTACAAGCTGGTCAACGTGATCCGGGTTGAGGACGTCACCGAGATGCCCACCGTGGCGCGCGACCTGGCGCTGATCAAGGTCCGCGCCAAGGACGGTGCGACCCGCGCCGAGGTTATGCAGATGGTAGAGACATTCCGGGCGCGTGTGGTGGATGTCGGCCTGGAGACCCTGATGATCGAGGTCACCGGCACTGAGGACAAGATCATCGGCCTCGTTGAGGTGCTGCGTCCCTACGGCATCGAGGAAATGGTCCGGACAGGGCGTGTCGCAATGGCGCGAGGTGGCGAGACTCTGGTGGGTGCCTAACCCCGAGAGAAGCACTACCGAGCGGCGACTTCTACCGCCCAGGCCTACAACAAAAGGTGGCAAGCAAGGAGAGAAAGATGGCGAAAATCGACTTTGGTGGTGTGGTTGAGACCGTTGTGATGCGTGAGGAGTTCCCGCTTGAGAGGGCTCGCGAGGTCCTAAAGGATGAGGTCGTAGCCGTCCTAGGATACGGCGTGCAAGGCCCGGCGCAGTCCCTGAACATGCGTGACAACGGCATCAATGTCATCATAGGCCAATGGAAGGGGGATCAGGCTGCGTGGGACAAGGCCGTTGCCGACGGCTGGGTGCCCGGCAACACCCTATTCGACCTGGAGGAAGCCACGGAGCGCGGGACGATCGTCCAGTACCTGGTCTCTGATGCAGCACAGACGCTCACTTGGCCCCGCATCAAGCCACACCTCAGTGAGGGCGATGCCCTTTACTTCTCACACGGCTTCTCCATCGTCTATGGCGATCAGACGGGTGTAGTGCCCCCTGACGATGTGGACGTCATCATGGTTGCCCCCAAGGGCTCAGGGACTAGCGTGCGGGCCAACTTCTTGGCTGGCAGCGGTATCAACAGCAGCTACGCCGTGCACCAGGACTTCACCGGTCGCGCGGAACAGCGCACCGTCGCCCTTGGGATCGCGATTGGGTCGGGGTACCTCTTCCCGACCACCTTCGAGAAAGAGGTCCACAGCGATCTAACCGGCGAGAGAGGCGTGCTGATGGGCGCGTTGGCCGGGATTATGGAAGCCCAGTACAACCTGCTCCGCAAGCACAGCCATTCCCCAAGTGAGGCCTTCAACGAAACGGTTGAGGAACTGACCCAGAGCCTGATCCGCTTGGTTGACAAGAATGGGATGGACTGGATGTATGCGAACTGTAGCACGACGGCGCAACGCGGTGCCTTGGATTGGCGCCATCGCTTCCGCGACGCTGTAGCCCCCGTCTTCGACGACCTTTACGAGAGCGTCGTCTCCGGCGAGGAGACCCGCATCGTCCTGAAAGCCAACACCGCGGATGACTACAGAGAACGCCTGGAAGACGAACTCCGCGAGATGCGTGAGTCCGAGATGTGGCAGGCTGGCGCAGCCGTTCGCTCGCTGCGTCCAGAGAACTGGGGCAGGTAGGAAGACAAGGGGAAAAGGGATAAGGGCACAGGGATAAGGGAAAGCCGGGCCGGAAAGATGACCACGTGGCGCCCTATCCCCTAGCCCGTCCCGAGTCTGCTCGGGCGATCCCTTTTCCCTTCCGCAGATGGAGGAGAATGGCAGATGGATGAGAGTGGGGTTATCACCACCAGTGACGTCGATCACATTATCGTATTTGACACCACCCTGCGGGACGGTGAGCAATCACCGGGCGCCGCGCTCAACGTTGACGAGAAACTCGAGATCGCTCGGGCGCTTGAGGCAATGGGCGTGGATATCATCGAGGCAGGCTTTCCCATCTCATCGCCTGGGGACTTCCGGGCCGTCGAGCGCGTCTCGGCAGAGATACGTGGCTGCACGATCTGCGGGCTGACACGCGCCCGCGAGGGCGACATTGATGCAGCAGCGGAAGCGCTGAAGGGCGCGGCGCACCCGCGGATCCACACCGGGCTCGGTGTCTCCGATGTCCACATCCAGCATAAACTGCGTACCACCCGCGAAGGCGCACTCGCTATGGGGGTCAATGCCGTGCGCTATGCCAAGCGCTTTGTCGAAGACGTCCAGTACTACACAGAGGATGCCGGGCGCGCCGACCCCGAATATCTCTACCGGGTGCTAGAGGCCGTCATTGCTGCCGGCGCTACCGTGATCAACATCCCCGACACAACGGGCTATTCCTCGCCCGAGGAGTTCGGGACGCTGATCCGGGGGATCATGAACAACGTGCCCAATATCGATCTGGCCACGATCTCGGTTCACTGTCACAACGACTTGGGATTGGCTACCGCCAACACCCTGGCTGGCGTCCGCAATGGCGCCAGGCAGGTCGAGGTGACGGTCAACGGCATAGGAGAACGGGCGGGGAACGCCTCACTTGAGGAAGTCGTGATGGCTCTGAAGACGCGGCACAACCTGTTTGGCGTAAACAGCCGCATCGACGCCAGCCGGCTCTATCCCGTGAGTCGCTTGGTCAGCCACCTGACGGGCATTCCGGTGCAGCCCAACAAGGCGATCGTCGGCTCCAATGCGTTTGCGCACTCCTCCGGCATTCACCAGGATGGCGTCCTCAAGGAGCGGACGACTTACGAGATCATCAACCCCCGTGACGTCGGGGTTCCCGACTCTGAGATCATTCTCTCCGCACGTTCAGGCCGGCATGGCTTGCGGCATCGGCTGACAGAGTTGGGCTACAAGCTGGACGACGAACAGTTCGAGAAGGTTTACCATCGCTTCCTGGATGTGGCGGATAAGAAGAAAGTCGTCGAGACTCGGGATCTTGAGGCCATCGTCGCGGATGAGGTGGAGATGTTCTTTGAGGAAACCTACCATCTGGAGCACGTCCAGATCTCTTGTGGGGACCACAGCATCCCGACAGCCACCGTTCGGATCAAGGGACCGGACGGCTCAGTGGTCATCGATGCAGACCATGGCACAGGGCCTGTCGATGCCGTCTACCGGGCGATCAACCGCGTCATCGGAGAACCGAACGAGCTCATTGAGTTCTCCATTGAGGCCATCACCGAGGGGATTGATGCTGTAGGACGGGTGACTATCCGGATCCAGGCAGAGGAACCCGTCAACGGCGGTGCACGCACTGTCTTCAGCGGGCACGGCGCCGATAACGACATCGTTGTAGCCAGTGCCAAGGCCTACATGTTTGCGCTCAACCGGCTGATCGCCGCGCGACGCGAGGCCAGCCGGGAGTCAGCATAGGTTGTGAGGAACTGGCCTGAGCCTGCCCTGAGCGGTGTCGCAGCGCCTGCCGGTGCGGGTTCAGGCCTGACAAGAATGCCAAGGAGAGGGGAGAGATGAAGACCGTGACAACACCAACGCCACAGAACCCGCCAGTGACACCTGCCGGCACCCCCAAGCAGTGGGATGCCTTCCCACAACCCAAGGGATGGTCTTTGGAGTGGGATAACAGCGGGCTGGTACCACCGCAGAGCACTACGCCCGGCAAGCCTTAGCCGGCACGCTAGTTGACTCCGGTTCACTGCCATAGGCTCAAAGACTAGGGAACCGGCGGCTGCCGCTTGGCAGGAAGATCAGCCCACCAAACCTGCGTAGCGCCTGTGATGTACACAGGCACCTGTGATTTGTACAGGCACCTGTGATTTGTACAGGCAACTGTGATTTGTACAGGCAACTG
>JAFGNI010000359.1 GCA_016927095.1 Anaerolineae bacterium
ATTGGCTCTACTACGTCCTGACCTTCTTCCAGGGCTCGCGGAAGCAGGTGCTCAATACCTTTGGCACCTTGGTCCTGGTACAGACCTGCAAGCTTCAGGTTCACCAGATCGGCCTGATCTTGATGATCAGCAGTGTGATCAACCTAGTGGGATCGCCCTATCTGGGCCGGTTGCTTGATCACTATGGCGAGCGTCCGGTGCTCACGACAAGCTACGCTCTGCTAGCCCTGAGCTGCATTGGCTTTGCCACCAGCAGCAGCGTCAGCTTTCTCATCGTGCTGTTGCTTGTGATCAAGCTCCTGGTCATCCTGGAGATTGGCCTGGATACCTACGTCTATCGCTTCGCGCCACCGGCGGAGCTTACACCGACCCTCAGCGCCGGTATCAGCATCAATCACGTTACCTCAGTGGCGATGCCCCTGGTTGCGGGCGCACTGCTACCCGTTATCGGCTATCCGGGCATTTTCCTGGGCACGGCGGGACTCATTCTTCTGTCGATCCCCTTCGCATTGAGTATGGAGGCACGGCCACAGCCGACGCCGCAGACAGCGATGGCAGTCACGGACTAGGCGATGGTCAAGCTCGCCACGGTCATAGTAGAGTAACCCCGGGCAGACGTGATGATTAATGCAAACTACATCGTGGGCAGCCTCGACATCGCCTTCGTGGTGCTCGACACGCTCCGCTACGATGTCGCCAGGGACGCACTACGGGCGGGACGCACACCCAACCTCGCGGGAATCCTGCCCGGTGGCCAATGGGAGATGCGCCACACACCCGGCAACTTCACGTACGCAGCCCACCAAGCATTCTTCGCCGGCTACCTGCCGACCCCCGCTACCCCGGGTCGCCATCCGCGGCTGTTCGCGGTGCGTTTCCCGGGGAGCGGTACGACGACGGCGGAGACCTACGTCTTTGACACGCCGGACATCGTCACCGGCTTGGCAAGTGCAGGATACCACACGCTCTGCATCGGGGGAGTGAACTTTTTCGATGGGCAGAGCGCCCTGGGCCGGGTTCTGCCCGGGTACTTCGCCGAGAGCCACTGGGATCCGGAAATGGGCGTCAGTGGACGCCGCTCCGCGGAGCTTCAGGTCCGCCTTGCCGCCGCCCGCCTGGACGAGATACCCCGCGGACGGCGGGTGTTTCTGTTCATCAACATCTCGGCGATCCACCCTCCAAACGCCTTCTTCTTGCCCGGCGCCAGGGAGGACAGCTTGGAGACGCACGCAGCCGCACTGGCCTACGTCGACCAGCATCTCCCCACACTCTTCGCCGCGCTGCGCCGCCGCGGGCCAAGTCTGCTGATCATCTGCTCGGACCACGGAACCACCTACGGCGAGGATGGCTACACGGGTCACCGCCTAAGCCATCCGAACGTCTGGAACGTCCCGTATGCCGAACTGATCCTGCCAGGCGCCGTGCGCTAGCGGCGCACCCTCTCCTATAGCAGAGATCTAGGGTTTCGCCATCGCCGTGATCCGCGCCATCGCCTCGCGGATCCGCTCCGTGGGCGCTGTTGCCGAGATGCGGACATACCCCGCACCCGATGCACCGAAGAAGGCGCCGGGCGCCACGGCGACACCGGCCTGCTCCAGCCAGGATCGGGCCAGATCTACTGCGCCCCGACCTCCATGCTCAGGCGACCCGGGCACAGGTGCCCATAGGTACAGAGCGGCCTTCGGCATCGACGCGCTGATCCCGGCGCTCTGCAACCCATCGACCAGGATCTGCAGCCGTTCGCGGTAGATCGCGTTGCGCGCCTCGATCCAGGCAGGTTCGGTCGCCAGCGCACAGATCGCCGCCTCCTGTAGTGGTTGGAATAGCCCAGAGTCCACATTCGATTTCACCTGGGCCAGAGCCGCGAGCGGCTCGCGACTACCCACCGCCATCCCCAACCGCCACCCGGCCATATTGTACGTCTTTGATAGCGAGTTGAACTCAAGCGCGACATCCATCGCCCCTTCGACCTTCAGGATGCTGGAAGCAGCATAACCGTCGAACGTCACGTCGCAGTAGGGGGCATCGTAGGCGATGAGCATCCCGTGCTCGCGCGCGAAGGCTACCGCCTGCTCGAGGAAATCGAGGCCTGCCACGGCGCCGGTGGGATTGTTCGGGTAGTTCAACCACATTAGCTTCGCCCGAGCCGCCGTAGCCTCAGGTATCTCCTCCAATGCGGGCAGAAAACCGCGTTCCGACAGCAGCGGGAATGTCACCACCTCAGCGCCGGCAAGCATAGCGCCCATCGTGTAGGGCGCGTACCCCGGATCTGGCACGAGTACAACGTCACCGGGATCCAGGCATGCGAGGGCCAGGTTGACGATGCCCTCCTTCGAGCCAAGCAGGGGCAGGACCTCGGCATCCGGGTCCAGTGCCACGCCGAAGCGACGCGCATAGTATTCGGCCATCGCCCGACGCAAGGTCGCCAGGCCCCGATAGCCCCCGTAGCCATGATGGCTTGGCTCACGGGCGGAGGCGCACAGCGCAGCGATGACCGGCTCGGGCGGGGCCAGATCGGGGTTACCGATGTCCAGCCGGATGACGTCAACGCCGCGCCGCTCTATCTGGGCCACTTGGGCTGACCAGAGCGCGAAAGGATAGGGTGGCAACGTCGCGAGCCGCTCAGCTTTCATAATCATCCGTCTCCCTACACTCATCGCGATCGAGGTAGCACGAACTGTCTCCATCACCCTCGGCACGGTCTCGGAGCACATCTAAGAGCGCGCTCAGGCCCAGCAGATAGCTGCGCCAACCGAACCCACTGATCTGCCCCACACACACCGGGGCGATCAACGAGGTATGTCGGAAGGTTTCACGCGCGTGCACATTCGACAGGTGAACCTCAACCGCCGGCAAGCCGACACCCACCACGGCATCACGCAGCGCCACACTCGTGTGCGTATAACCACCGGGGTTGATCAACACGCCATCCCCCCAGTCCATAGCCTCATGCAGTGCGTCGATCAGCTGACCCTCTCCGTTTGCCTGGAAGATCCGTAGCTCAACGCCGCGGTCACGGGCTAACGCGTGGAGCTGCCGGTCGATCTCGTCCAGCGTCATCCTGCCGTATGTCTCCGGCTCCCGACGCCCCAAGAGATTCAAGTTGGGTCCATGCAATACCAGGATCCGGATGGTTTTCACCAAAGCTGCATCCTTTCTCACGGTTGGCGTCTTCACGTTAGCTGTTCTGCGCCCGCACCCATCCCCATGAGCACTTCGGTTACCAGAGCATCGGGTACGTCATCAGCAAGGTCGACTTGCCCAATTGCGGCGGGCAGTACCCAGTGCAGGCGCTCACCTTGGCGCTTCTTGTCGTGGCGCATCGCGCCCCATACCTGTTCCACAGGCCACGGAGGGCAACGCGTCGGCAAACCCACCACCTCAAGCACAGCCGCGATGCGATCAGCGAGCCCAGGGTCGGCCCGACCCATCCTGTCGGCGATTCGCGCGGCTGCCACCATACCGATCGCCACACCCTCTCCGTGA
>JAFGNI010000360.1 GCA_016927095.1 Anaerolineae bacterium
AACCGGTGACGTGTACCGGCAAACCGGTGACGTGTACCGGCAGCCTCCGCCCCTATACCGTATGCAGCGGGGATCCAAAGACCGCGTGCGCAGCCTCCATCACCGCCTCATTGAGGGTAGGATGCGCGTGCACAGTATGGGCGATCTCCTCCGGAGTCAGCTCAGCCTTAGCCGCCAGGACCAACTCGGGCAAGATCTCGGTCGCCTCAGGCCCTACAATGACCGCGCCCAGGATCTCATGGGTGGTCGCGTCGGAGATGATCTTGACGAAGCCCACATTCTCGCCTAGGGCGAGCGCCTTGCCGTTGGGCAGGAAGGGAAAGGTGCCCACCGCAACCTCAAACCCTTGCTCGCGCGCTTCTGCTTCACGCAGTCCAAAGGACGCCACCTGAGGTGACGTGTAGGTGCCGCGGGGTATGGTATTCAGGTCGAAGGGCGCAGGATTGTGTCCGGTGGACCGGTGGAGTGTACCGGCGATCATCTCAGCAGCCAGGATGCCCTGCGCCGAAGCAACGTGCGCCAACGGCAACTGCCCATTGAGATCGCCAATCGCGTAAACGTTGGCGACATTGGTCCGCATCCTGTCGTCCACCTGGACCCAACCACGTTCCGTCGCGATGCCGACGGTCTCAAGCCCCAGATCCTCGCTGTTGGGGCGAACGCCAATCGCCACAAGCGCCACATCCGCCTCCAGATCTTCTGTGCCTTTCGGCCCTTCGACAGTGACGCGCACGCCGCCCTCCGTCGCGCTCACGCCTTGGACCCGCGTGGAGGTCATCGCCCGGATCTTCTGCCGGCGCAGGTACCGGTTGAGCTCAGAGGCCGCCTCCTCGTCCTCAGCAGGCAGGATCTGGTCCATCATCTCCACCACACGCACCTCGGTCCCATAGGAGCGCCAGACCGTGGCGAACTCCAGCCCGATGGGGCCGGCACCAATGACAATAGCTGACGCCGGCAGGTCCTCCCGCTCCAGAGCCTGCCGAGAGGTCAGCACACGCTCGCCGTCGATCTCCACGCCTGGGACCGTGCGCGCGCGCGCCCCGGTAGCCAGGATGATGGCGTTGGCCTTCAGCGTCCGGGTGCCTCCTTCGTTGAGGGTGACCTCAACCTCGGTGGCGGAGGCAAGACGTCCTGTGCCCATGATCACATCGATGTTGTTGCCCTTCATCAGCGCCTCTACGCCCTTCACCAGGCGCGCAGAGACCTTGCGACTACGCTGGATCGCCGCAGCGAAATCCAGGGTCACATCCCCCACACTGAAGCCGAACTCTTTGCCGCCATCGGTCACCAGACGCGCGATTTCAGCGTTCCGGAGCAATGCCTTGGTCGGGATACAGCCCCAATTCAGACAGACACCTCCCAGGCTCTCGCGCTCCACTAACCCAACGGTTAGGCCCAATTGTCGAGCGCGAATGGCAGCCACATACCCGCCAGGACCTCCACCAACAACCACGACATCGTAGACGGCTTCCGTCATTCTGGTGCTCCTTCTTCGCTAGATGAGATTTCTGACCGGTGACCAGTGAAGTCTACCGGCGTGTACCGGCGTACCGGTGATGTGTACCGGCGTTTACAAGCCGTTCGACCTCAACGAGCATCGCCTGCAGGCTGAGATCGGTCGTGTCCAGATGGATTGCATCGTCCGCCGCCCGCAAGGGTGCCGTCTCACGGCTGCTGTCGATGCAGTCACGGCGCCGGATTCCCGCCAGCACGTCCGCGTAAGACACATCCTTGCCCTTTTCGCAGAGTTCGAGAAGGCGACGCCGCGCGCGCTCCTCGGCTGAGGCGACGACATAGAGCTTCAGGTCGGCCTCGGGAATGACCACGGTGCCGATGTCGCGCCCCACCATCACCACACGACCCCGCCGCGCGATCTCCCGCATGCGACGAGTCAACGCGGCGCGCACGCCCGGATAGGCTGAAACGGGCGAGACCGCCTGCTCAACCGTCGGAGAGCGTATCTCCCAGGTGACGTCACGACCGTCCACCAGCACGGTGTTGGTCCGTCCATCGGTAATCGTCGGCGGCAGAACGTCGATCGACGCCTCTTCTGCCACCTGGGTGATCCGGGCCTCATGATCGACATCAATGCCCAAATGCTGCACAGCCCAAGTCACCGCCCGGTAGAGCACGCCCGTATCCAGGAAAAGGTATCCCAAATACTGAGCGAGATGGTAACCTATCGTACTCTTGCCCGAGGCTGCCGGGCCGTCAATCGCAATCGTGGAGGGCCTTTCTGCCTCGGACGATGTCATCGTCCCGATCTCCTCGACCGCGAGCCGGTACCCGAGCCCCGGCGCCGGCGCTGGGGGTGGTCCCGGGTGGTGGATACCCGCGGCATCTTGCTAAAGCGCGGCGTCTTTGATCCGGAAACCGGTGGGAGCTGTGCCTCCCGACGCAGAACGCGCAGCTCGTTGTCAGTCAGATAGCGCCACTTGCCACTCGGCAGATCATCCAGTTGCAGTGGCCCCATCGAGATCCGGATCAGGCGCTTGGCGCCGTGTCCCAGCGCCGCGACCATGCGGCGCACGAGATGCTTCCGTCCCTCGTGAACCGTGATCCTTAGCCAAGCCTGCTGGTGCTGGCGATCCTCGACCACCACTTTGTCGAAGCGCGCCGGTCGTCCGTCAAGGTTGATCCCCTTGCGCCACCGCTCGATCGTCTCCTCGCTAGGCTCCCCCTCAACCAACGCGCGGTAGGTGCGGGAGTGGCCATACTTGGGATGCGTCAGATGCTGGGTCAGCGGACCGTCGTTGGTCAACAGCAAGAGCCCCTCACTGTCGGCGTCCAGCCGTCCCACGGGATAGAGGCGCATCTCACGCCCGCGTCCGCGACCACGTCGCAGCTCCGGGATGTCGACCAGGTCGAGGACGGTCTTCCGGCCCTCGGGATCGGAGGTCGTCGTGATCACGCCACGCGGCTTGTTCATCACAATGTAGATACGCGGTTGTGGCTTGGGGATCGGGACACCATCCACGGTGATGCGCTGCGTCTCCGGATCAGCTTTGTCACCCAGCGTCGCTGTCTTGCCGTTGACAGTGACCCGGCCTTCTTCTACCATCATTTCACAGGCACGACGCGAGCCGAAACCCGCCCGGGCCAGTATCTTCTGTAGCCTCTCTTGTTCCATAGGTGGCATTATACCTGGAGAAGACCGAATCGCGAATGGGCACATCTGTCGGTACGGGCAAGTGGCCTAGACGGCCCATTGCAAAGCAACGCGCGCTGGCATCCGCCCACCATGAGATCCGCCAAGTCACTTTGACGGGTGTGCGGTTATCATCTATGATGAGGACAACAACCGGAGGCAACCTATGGCGATCGAGTTTCTCTCAATTGTCATCTTCACCTTCTCCCTGGCTCTCTTTGGCCTGGGTGCCTTCACGTGGTGGATCGAGCGAGACAGCCGGCGCAGAGCCGGCGTCCTGATGATGATCTCGGCCTTGGTCATCGCCGCCGGCTACGCCTTTCTCGGCAGCCGCTTCGCGATCGCCGTATTCGGACGGCTGATCATCACCATTGATCTACCACGGCTGATGGCTACCGCGATGGTATATACGATCGGCGTCGTGTTGGGCTTTGGAATCGCCGGCGGCGCCTTCCTCTGGCTCTCGGGCCGGCTCATCAAGCCCACCGGCATGGAACGCAAGCTCGCCATCTTCGTCGCTATCATCGTTGCAATTGCGCTGATCATCAGCTGGATCGCCGTACAGATCAGCCACTAGACAGGGGAGAAGACCCATGCTCTACACCCGAGAGATGCTCGAGCACTGCGAGGATCAAGCGTTGGCCCCCTATGGCTTCCGCAGCCGGGACTCCCAGGGGCGGGCCCATCCCGAAGAGCCGCCGGCCTATCGCACCCGGTTTCAGCGTGACCGCGACCGGATCCTGCACACCGATGCCTTCCGGCGTCTGGAGTACAAGACGCAGGTCTTTGTCTACGCCGAGGGCGACTACTACCGGACGCGGCTGACGCACACCCTTGAGGTTGCCCAGATTGGGCGATCCTTGGCGACAGCGTTGGGCGCGAATGAAGTCCTGGTCGAAGCGATCTGTCTGACTCACGACCTTGGCCATCCCACCTTCGGTCACGCCGGGGAATACATGCTCAACCAATTGATGGCGGACCACGGAGGCTTCGATCACAATAAACAGTCGCTGCGGATCGTCGAGCGGCTAGAAAAGCGATATCCGGAGTTCGACGGCCTCAATCTCTCCTGGGAGGTCCTCGAAGGCATTGTGAAACACGAGACCGACTATGACGTCTCCGATGCATCGCGCTTTGCCCCGGAGCTACGCGGGACCTTGGAGGCGCAGTTAGCCAATCCCGCCGATGAACTGGCCTACAGCGCCCACGATCTTGATGATGGTCTCTACTCTGGTCTGATTCAGCCCTCAGATCTCAACGGCATTGCCCTTTGGGAGCTTGTCAAAGAAAGTGTGGGATGGGACGGCACGGACTTCACGCCGATGTGGCGCAACCGTATCGTGCGCCGCCTGCTGGGCATACTGATCAGTGACGTCATCGAGGAGACCCACCGGCGCCTGGAGGCAGCGCGTCCGGCTTCCGCCCACGCCCTGCAGCGGCTCCCCGAGAACGTCGTAGCCAACACCGCGGATATGAACCGCATGCTTCAGGAGCTGAAGCGGTTCCTACTGGAGCGGCTCTATCGCCATCCTCGCGTCATGCGCATGCAGATCAAGGCGGAGCGCATCATCACCGCGCTGTTCGAGGCCTATGTGGCTGAGCCACGCCAGCTGCCCTACAGAGAGCAGGCCAAACTCGACAGCCGCGACGCCGACTACGTCGGGCGCCTCCACCGCGTTGTCTGCGACTACATCGCGGGGATGACGGACCGCTACGCCCTTCAGGAATATGCCAAGATGTTCGATCCCTTGGAGCGCGTCTAGGTCAAGGGCCAGGTATCTCAAAGACAACGCGCGGGCTCAATATAAGCCCGCGCGTTCTGCTGCTAAGCGACTGATCCATCACGGGATGCAGAGCGACGCCCCGGCGCGAATGTAGTTAACGTTGTAGATGCAGTTACACTGCGCGATGGACCACATATCGACACCGTAGTTGATCGAGATGTAGCTCAACGTCTCGCCCCACCGGATCGTGTGCGTTACGCGACACACGCATCCACCACACGACGCCGGCTCAGCGGGCGTATCGCCGGCCGCGTCGGGCGCATCGCCGACCACGTCGGGCGCATCGCCGAATTGCTGCGCGCACACAGGGCCAGGTGGCAACGTTGCAGGGACGTTGGGTATGCTGAGCACAGCACCAGGATGGATGAGGTCGGGAACCAGCACGTTGTTCTGGGTCGCAATGGCCCAGGGATCAACACCGTAGGCGCGCCCGATACAGTAGAGCGTCTCACCATAGAGAACGGTATGATCGCCGAGGATCTCCCATCCTCCCGCACTCGCTGCCGGCGCAGCCATCACGCTCTGCGCGAACCCAAGAAGCAGAATCACGACGACAGCAAGTAGTAGTTTGATATGCAAGGGGGATTTCATCGCCACCGGCTCCTTCTGGGTAATCTAGCAAAGCTAACTTGATTATAGAGGGTCGCATGTGCCATCACAAGAGGTTGAGGAAGGAACCGGACGGCTGTAACACAATTGTAACCTAACAGAAGCATTAGGTTATAAGGTCAGCACCTGCGCTAGAGCGCGTCCCCGAGGAGAACGCCCAGAAGCCCGACAACGGCACCCAGATGCAGGAGGAGATCCGTGTCCGAAAGCCAACCAACAACAGGCCATGCGGGGAGAAAGGCGATCAGAAAGTTAAGCAAGATCAGCCCGGCACCGACCAAGACGGGCAGACCTTTGCGACGCGCCAGGTAATCGCCAGCCACACGCAGGAATCTCGTTAGTGCCACGGACTTGTCTCTCCCCCCTGTCAAGATGATCAGATGGCGGCGGTTGCCCGTCACCGACGGTTGCCCGTCACCGACGGGTGCCGTCACGGACGCGGATCTGCCACGGACCGGTAGCACCGATTGTAGCACGCGGCCGAGGCCGCGCAACCGAACACGCCCGTTCGTCTTCCCTGATTTGTTGCCACAAACCCCTTGATCTTTGTCGAGATTTGTAGTAAGATATATATACACAAAGTTAATAAAACTTAGTCAAGTAGTTCCTAGACCGTACCAGGAGGACAGAATGGTAACAAAAGGTGAGAAGGCACCCAGTTTTGCGTTGACATCAGACACCGGCGAGAAGGTCAGCCTATTGGATTTCCGAGGGCAGAAGATCGTCCTCTACTTCTATCCGAAGGCGGACACACCAGGGTGCACCAAGCAGGCCTGCGCGCTGCGCGATGCCTATCCCCAGATCGAGGCCAAAGATGCCGTGGTGATCGGCATCAGCCCCGATGAACCCGATAAGCTGGCGAAGTTCAGGGAGAAGTACGATCTCCCCTTCATCCTCCTCTCCGACCCTGACCACAGCGTCGCCGAGGCCTATGGCGCTTGGGGAGAGAAGCAGATGTATGGCAAGACCTACGAGGGCATCATCCGAAGCCACTTCGCCATTGACGGCGAGGGCAATTTCACCGAGGCCGATATCCAGGTCAAGCCGCTGTCCACAGCCGATCTCGCCCTTCGGATCATCTAGCTTAGCCTAAGTATGACAGACTAGGCAGGCGCGACCTCCTTTGAGCTGCCAGCGCCGCGGCTGTGACCGCGGCGCTGGCCTTCTTTGTGTGGAATAGCAGTGAAGGGTCTAGAGCTTAGGGAAGATACAATCGACTCGCCATCACGACGGACACCGCGACAAGGGTGCCGGTAGGCATCGGAATCCCCACCAAATCGAAGACCCGCTCCCAGAAGGTCACGGGCGCATACCACAGATAGACTGCCAGCGCCACGCAGAGGCATATGAGCACCACCAACACACCGATCAAGGCATAGAGCCAACCGGAGCGTTTCTTGGGTGGCGTAGGCTCTTCGAAGGCGGGCTCTGGCGCTTCGGCGTACCCCACAGGAGACACAGGCTCGTAGGTTGGTCGCGGTTCTGCGACGGGTTCATACGGAGCGTATTCGGCGCGGATCGGTGGTGGTGGCGTAGGTGGCTCATAGCGCGGCACATCATCCATCACCTGCGTCGACCCACCGGGCATCTCCGCAACGACGGTCGCAGCCCTGCCCGCATCCTCCACCCCATACTCCAGTGTGACATAATCGGCCAGCCGAATCCGATCTCCCGGCGAAAGCGAACGAGGTTCCGCAAGCCTATGACCGTTCAGCCACGTCCCGTTCGTGCTGCCCATATCCTCGATGACGGCACCGGTAGGCAGCAGACGAATCTGAGCGTGGTGTCGCGAAACCCGCGAGCTATCAAACACAACGGTGTTGTCTGCAGAACGCCCCAGGGTGCAGTTCATCCCCTGAAGAGGATAGGTCTTGCCCTGGTTCGGTCCCTCCGTGATGACCAGCATGTGCTGCCTCTGGTTCTCCATCCCGCCCCTCCAAGTGCTAAGGTCTGTGAGCCTGTTATGTGGCACCAAGCACTACAACGAGTATACTGCGATGGCGATGCCTGTGCAAATACGACTACGGGCCGCAGCCCATCGTGTTGCCAACCGGAGACCGCCGTCTATACTCGCGTCAAGCCGGACAGTGCAAGTTAGCAGATAACGTGTGGAGGCCTTATGCCTGATAGCGTATCATCCGCGTCACCCCCCCTTCTCGTCGACGCACACCTTGACGTAGCCTATAACGCCGTCGTCCTGGAGCGCGATCTGGCGCAGCCTGTCGCGAAGATCCGCGAACAGGAGCGCCGCACCCCATCAGCCGATGCCGACGCCGGCGTAAGCATGGTCAGCTGGCCCGCCCTCATCGAGGGCCACATCGCCGTCATCGGCGGCAGCATCTTCGTTGAACCCTACCGGAAGGCCCATCCCCGCCGGACAGCGACCTATCGAACGCCGGACGAGGCGCACGCGCAAGGCATTGCGCAACTGGACTACTACCGTCGCACCAGCGACGAACGAGATGATGTCCAGCTGTTAGAGAATGATCGCGACCTCGAAGATGTGTTGCAGCGTTGGGAGACGGAGCGTCCAACGGCGGGCGTCTTCGTTGTCATGGAAGGCGCTGACCCCATCTTGGAACCGGGTGAACTCGCTTGGTGGGTGGAGCGAGGCCTACGCGGCGTCGCCCTTTCCTGGTCAGCCGGCACCCGTTACGCTGGCGGGAACGCAAACCCGGGGCCGCTCACCGATGAGGGCATCGCCCTCATAGATGCGATGGCGGATTACAACCTCCTTCTGGATGTCAGTCACCTGTGGGAAGATGCTGCCCACAAGGTGCTCGATCGCTATCCAGGACCCCTTGTCGCCACGCATGCTAACCCCCGCGCCTTTGTCGACACGCCGCGGCAGTTGAGCGATGATATGATCCGGCGGGTGGCAGAGCGAGAGGGCGTCATCGGGGTCGTGGCGTACAACCGGATGCTCGATCCCGAATGGTCTCCGGGGCGGCCCCGCGTCCCGCTGGCAAGGCTCATTGAGGCCATCGACCATATGTGCCAGGTCGCGGGAACGGCGGCGTCCACAGGCATCGGGTCCGATCTGGACGGCGGCTATGGCCAGGAGTCCGCACCGGCTGAGCTAGAGTCTGTGGCAGATCTGGCGAAGATCGGCGATCTGCTCCGCGAGCGCGGCTATGGCGAGGCCGACATCCAGGCCATCCTACGCGGCAACTGGTTGCGGACTATGCGGGCTGTTCTTGGCGCCTTTTAGTTCGCTTGCCATCCCCATCAACTGTGGTAATATCACGTTACTCCTGCCGTGTGCGTGGGACCGAGATGGGGTTTTGAGCCAACACTTTAAAAAAACGGGAACCTAATGTCTAGGGTGAGGACGCAATAGCCTTAAGGCAAAGCTGATCCACCCGGCAGGTACCCACCTGCGTAAGCAGGGTCAAAACCAGCGGTGCACGGCACGGCGGGGCCTGACTCATAGAAACCGCGCTGGGAATCCAGCGCGGTTTTTCGTGTGTCGGGCCAGGCCGGCGATCCCGGCCTTCAGTCATGTTATGTAAAGTAAACTTGACTTTGACTCCCGGCTATGCTATTCTCAAAACGTTAAAGAAATACCTTGGGCATCGTCCATGCCCTTTGAGGAGTCCATGTACTGGGAACGCGTTTCCGAAGATATCTTCCTTTTCACCAGTGACCGTTACGCCCTCGTCAATTCCGTCGCCATCCTAACCGATCGTGGCACAGTCGTGGTTGACGCCCTCCCCTTCCCGGATGAGGCACGCCAGATCGCCCGCTTCCTAGAGATTAGGTCGGGGATGGACTTCTATGCCTTGATTCTCACCCATCACCATATGGACCACGTCTACGGTCTCTATGCCTTCCCCGAACACCTGGACGTGATCAGCTCCAAACTATGCCGCGACCGGCTTCTCGAAATTGGCGAATCCTCGCTCGCCCAAGCTCGGGAGAGCGATCCGACGTTCGAGGAAGTTCACCTCCGCCTACCCACGATCATCTTCGATACCGGTGAGTTCTTCGTCGACGCCGGCAACAAGACCTTCAAGCTCTTCTCGCTGCCCGGTCATACGCCCGATAACATTGGGGTTTACATCGAAGAAGAGGAAGTTTTGATTACCGGCGATGCGGTGATGGCGATCCCCATCGTCGCCGATGGCGATTGGGAGCAGGAGATCAAGACACTGCAGTTCATCAAAGAGCTGCAGCCCGACACCGTTATCCAAGGCCACGGCGAGGTGATTCTGCGCGGCGAGATCGATGTGGTGATGGATCTCTATATCGACTACCTCCGATGCGTGCGGGAGCAAGCGGAACAGATACTCAGAAGAGGGCGCGACCGCAAGGAGATCTGGGAGATTCCCCTGGAGAAGTGCGGCCTTGAGCGCGTGCCGCTGGGCATCGCCAGCCACCAGCTGCACGTGGCCAATATCATGAGCGTCTACGACAAGCTAAAGGCGGAGCAGGACGGATAACGCCTTTGTCTGACGACGCCGATCAACAGACCTCGCAATCGAGCCTGCACCCATGGCTCGATCGCTACCTCAGCTACCTGGAACAGGACAACGCCTCCGACTACACCGTCAAGAACTATGGCACCGATATTAGCCAGTTCCTGGACTACTGTGTAGCTGAAGGTATCACCAACCTGGATGGCCTCAATAGGGACCTCGTCCGTGCCTATCTGGAGACCCTGGACGATGAGGGTTATGTCCGGGCAAGCATCGCCCGACGGGTCTTCGAGCTCAGGGCCTTCGGCGATTACCTGGTCCGCCACCACGCGTGGGGCCACAATCTCTTCCGGCGCATCTACGCGCCGCGGGTGCCTCGCAAGCTCCCCCGCTACCTGACCGTGGAGGAAGTCCGTCGACTCCTCGGCGTGCCGGACACCGCAACCACCCAGGGACTGCGCGACCGGGCGATCCTGGAGGTGCTGTACGCCTCCGGCGTGCGCGTGAGCGAACTCGTCGCTCTCGACCTCAACGACGTAGATCTGGGCGTCGGGGAGCTCCGGGTGATCGGCAAAGGCAACAAGGAACGGCTAAGCTTGCTCGGCCGGCCTGCCGTCAGGGCCCTAAACGCCTACCTGGAGAGGGGCCGCCCCGATCAACTCGGCGAGCGCGCAGCCCGGGCCGTATTCCTGAACCGTTTCGGTGGACGCCTTTCCTCGCGCTCGGTCGATACGATCGTCCGCAAGTCCGGTGTGGCTGCAGGCATCGAAGAGACGGTGACCCCGCACCTGCTGCGACACACCTTCGCCACCCACATGCTCAACGGCGGCGCCGACCTGCGGGTGGTGCAGGAGCTGCTGGGCCATGACAACATCGCATCGACGCAGATCTACGCAAGCATCACCCAACGACGGGCGCGGGAGATCTACCTTCGGGCGCATCCGCGTTCGGATCAGGACACGTAGACGAAAGCCAGCCCCCTATCCAGAGGTAGTCCGATCCAAGTTGTGGCCCTAACGACCACACCACGAAAAAGAGGCTGAGCCAATGGCTCAGCCTCTTCGATGTCGTTTGGCGGGAGATTGCCCTTGCGCGGACTACAGCTCCGGCACCATCTCGGGCTCCTCGGCGGGTCGAAGCACGATCTCGTCATCGTCAAGGTCCACCAGAATGGTGTCACCGACCCGGTAGTTGCCGGAGAGCAACGCGTCCGATATCGGGGTCTCAACTTCTTGTTGTATGAGGCGGCGCAGGGGTCGGGCGCCGTACTCGGTGCTGTAGCCCCGGACGGCCAACCAGTCCTGTGCCTCCTCGGTCAGGCTGACGTCGTAGCCGTTCTCCAACATCCGCTGACGCAACTTCCCAATCTCAAGACTCACAATCTCACGGATGTCCTGATGATTCAGCGAACGGAAGACCACGACGGCGTCGACCCGGTTCAGAAACTCCGGACGGAACAACTTGCGCAACCGCCCCATCAACTTCTGGCGCATGTCCTTGTGTTGGTGTTCTTCATCGCCCGCAACAGCATCCACGGCAAAACCAAGCCCGCCCTGCCGAAGGATGTCATCCGCCCCAATGTTGGAGGTCATGATCAGAATGGTATTGCGGAAATCCACCTTCCGGCCACGGGCATCGGTGAGCACCCCCTCCTCCATCATCTGCAGCAGCATATTGAAGGTGTCAGGGTGAGCTTTCTCGATCTCATCAAAGACGACGATTGAGTAGGGGCGGCGGCGGACGGACTCCGTGAGTTGACCGGCATCGTCATAGCCCACGTAGCCAGGTGGCGCGCCGACCAGTCGGGCGACCGCGTGGCGCTCCATGAACTCGGACATATCGATCTGGATCAGGGCATCCTCGGTCCCAAAGAGGAAGTGAGCCAGGGCCTTGGACAGCTCGGTCTTGCCGACCCCGGTCGGCCCCAAGAAGATGAAGGAACCAATCGGGCGCCGTGGGTCTTTCAAGCCGGCCCGGGCGCGCCGCACCGCCTTGGCGATGGCCTCGATGGCTTCATCTTGACCCACAATCCGTTGCTGGAGATCGTGCTCCATATCGAGCAGGCGGCGGGACTCCTCCTCTGCGATCTGCGTGATCGGAATACCCGTCCACATCGCGATGATCTCGGCAACGTCATCCGCGCCCACGGTGAGGGTTTCGTCCTCTTCTGTGCGCATCTGGCGCAGCGTCTCCATCTTGCTCTCCAGCGTCCCCTCCTCCGCCTTCAGGTCTGCCATCTCACGGCGCTGACCCGTGGCAACGCGAAGCTGGGCCTGGCGAAGCCGCACATCCTGAATCTGCTCGAAAACCTCCCGCAGTTGGATCGAGAGCGGGGACTTGTACATCTTGACCCGAGAGGACGCCTCATCCATCACATCGATGGCCTTATCGGGCAGATAACGCTCGGGCACGTAACGTGAGGACAGCCGCGTCGCCGCTTGCAACGCCTCGTCGCTGATATGGAGCCTGTGATGTTGCTCGTAAGCGTGCTTGATCCCCCTGAGGATCTCGATTGTCTCTTCCTGGGTCGGCTCGTTGACCATCACCGGCTGAAAACGCCGCTCCAGCGCAGCATCCGACTCGATGTGCTTGCGATACTCATCGAGCGTCGTCGCGCCGATACACTGCAGCTCGCCACGAGCCAAGGCCGGCTTGAGGATGTTCGCCGCGTCGATCGAGGACCCCGCGGAACCGGCACCCACAAGCATGTGCACCTCGTCGATAAAGACGATGGTATTGCTGTCTTTCAACTCCTGCAGGATCTTCTTCAGCCGCTCCTCGAACTGCCCCCGGTACATAGTACCGGCGACCAGCGAACCCACATCCAACTGGATGAGCCGCTTGCCCAGGATGGGGCCCGGCACGCCGCCGGAGATGATGCGCTGCGCCAAACCTTCCACAATCGCGGTCTTGCCGACCCCAGGTTCACCGATAAGGGCTGGGTTGTTCTTGGTGCGCCGTGCCAGAATCTGGATGACCCGCTCGATCTCCTCCTGACGACCGATCACAGGATCAAGCTCACCGGATTCCGCCAGATCCGTCAGGTCAACCGCGACAGTGTCCAACGTCGAGTCCGACGAACTCGGGCGAGACTCAGAATGCCCCGAGGATCGCCGGCTCGGCGTGGTGGAGGATGAGCGGGGACGCATCGGCATGAACCGCTCGATGCGACGGCGGATCGTCTCTGCGGAGAGTCCGGCTTGGGTCAGCACCGCGATGATCACACCCTCATGCTGGCGCAGAAGCGCCAGAAGCAAATGCTGCGTATCGACGACCGAGCTATTGTGGCGCTTTGCCTCCTCAAGAGACATCTGCAGAAGGATCTCGGTGGAATGTCGCAACTCCGGTTCTGGCCCAGCCAGTGGCTTGGCGCTGGACAACCGGGCAACCGTCTGGAGCGCCTGCTGTGGGCGCAACCCCATATCGCGCAACACGCGACCGGCGATCCCTTCTCCCTCCAGCATGAGACCCAGAAGGATGTGCTCGGGACCTATCGTCGCGTGATGCATACGTTTTGCCTCGATCTGGGCAAAACGCAGGACCTCCTGCGCTGACGGAGTGAACCTCTCGAGCGGGTCAGCCATATCTCAACCTCTGTTCGTTCCCAAAACGCAATATCAAACGTGCAACTATCGCTATAGTCAAAAAC
>JAFGNI010000361.1 GCA_016927095.1 Anaerolineae bacterium
AACCCTGATCCTGGTAACCCTTATGTTGCTGCTCACCGCCGTCCCGGTGTGGGGCCAGACGCCGCTCACCGTGACGTCCCTCGAACCTTCTTCGGTGATCAACGACCGTAGCACCATACTGAGCGTGTACGGTCAAGGGTTCACTGGGGACTGCGTGGTCCGGGTGGCAGGCTATGGGCTGCTGCCGACCACCATCGTGAACGCGACCGCGCTGACGGCCCAACTCCCGGCGGGCGTGCCGGCGGGCACCTACAGCATCGAGGTCAGCGACGGGATACGCACGGCGAGCCTGGCCAATGCGCTCCGCGTCCGCGAACCGGAGCCGACGCCCAAACCCAAGGAGCCCGCGCCGCCGGGCAGGCCGATCCTGACAGTCCGCAACTACAGCGTGGAGCCGGCGCGGGTGAAAGCGGGCGAGGAATTCGTGGTTACGATCGAGATCTACAACAACGGCAGCCGCGCGGGCGAGAACACCATGGCCGTCTTCCCTGGGGGCACCTTCCTCCCTGTCGGCGACAAGGGCCACCTCCTCTGGCAGCTCCACATCAACCACACGGCGACAGTCTCCCAGGTGCTGCGCGCGCCGGACACGCTCTCATCCGGCGTGCACCAGGTCCAGGTCGATCTGAGCGCCAACGACTGGGAGGGCAACCATTACGATTACCCGACAACAGTGCCCGTGGAGGTCATCGGCAAGCCCGAGGCCACCGGCTTCTCGGGCGCGCCCAAGGTGGTGATCGAGGCAGTCGGCACCGAGCCAGAGGTACTCGTCCCCGGTGATCCCTTCAGCTTGACCCTGCGGTTGGCCAACCGCGGCAGCCGGACCGCGATCAATATCTTCGCCACTGCCGCGTCGAGCGAGATGGCCATTCCGGCAGCAGGCAGCGACACAGTCTCAACAGCCAAGATCGGCATCGAGGAGGCGGTCACCGTGACTTTGCCGCTGATCCTCGGCGACCTGGAGAGCGGCGGGCGGCAGGCAATGCCCATGGCACTGGCCTACAGCGACTACGACGGCGGCAGCTACACCGACCAGCAGACCATCGGCATCGACGTCAACACCACCCTGACGCGCCAGCCCCAGGTGCTCATCGACACCTACACGACCGATCCGGACTTCCTGGCTCCCGGCGACAGCTTCACGCTGACGCTGCAGCTCACCAACGTGGGCGGCGGCGATGCAAGTCGGCTCACCATCGCGCTGGGCGGCGAGGAAGGTGCCAACCTGGCGCCCTTCATTCCCCTGATGTCCGGGAACGTCCTCTTCGTCGAAGAGATGAGGCTAGGCGAGAGCGTGATGCTCTCACGGCAACTGCTCGTCGATGGCGCCGCTGAAGCAAAGGCTTACAGCCTGCCCATCGCGCTTGCCTACGATGATCCCCGGGGTTCGCGCACCGAGGACACGCAGCGATTGAGCATCATCGTCCGCAAGCGCCCGGAGCTCCAGGTGAGCTTCTTCCGCGAGCCTGAGATGCTCTCGGTCGGGATGTCGATGCCGCTGGCGCTGGAGATCATCAACATCGGTCGCAACGCCGTCAACGTGGTCAGCATCGAGGGCACCAGCCCCGCGATGGAGATCCGGGCGGAAGGCCTGCCCTTCGTCGGTCCGTTGGATCCCGGCGGCTCAGCGCCCCTGGATCTGGTGGTGACGCCGCAAGAGCCGGGTCCGACGGAGCTCATTGTGACCGTCGCCTACCGTGACGACTTCAACCAGACGGCCACACTCACCAACACGCTGGCGCTCGAGGTGACCGGCGGCGCCGAGGGACCCGGCGGCCCCGGCCCCGGCGAACAACCGACCGAACCCACAGAAGAGGCGCCCGAGACACTGCTGCAGAAGCTCGGTCGCGCCATCCGCGGCTTCTTCGGATTAGGGAGCTAGGGTGGATACCCGATGCCGGATGCCCGCTGGCGGGTTGGGGCGAGGTGGGGCGGCTTCTGGGAAGGCCACCCGAGGAAGGAGAAGCGCCAGGACCCTACTCCGTACTCCCTACTCCTTCCTTCCGCTGATAGCTGACCGCTGATGGCTGATCGCTGATCGTTTCGGATATCGAGACAACGTATGACTTTCCGTGACCTACTCCGCCTCGTCATCGCCAACCTGAAGCGCATGAAGGGCCGCGTGATCATGACCGCGCTGGGTGTCGTGATCGGCACCGCCTCAGTCATGGTACTCGTCTCGCTGGGCGCGGGGTTGCAGCGGCAGGCCACTGAGAGCTTCGGCGGCGGCGGTTCGTTGAACGATCTCGTCGTCACGGCGCCGCAGGGGCGAGAGGGGGTAATGGGCGTGGCGGTGCCCGGCGGCGCCGTGATGGTGGAAGCGACGAGCCAGCGCCGCACCGACCTGCCTGTGCTCGACGATCTCACGCTGGCGCTGTTCCGAGACATGCCAGGCGTGGAGCTGGTCACGCCCATCGAACGTCTGCAGATGGGCTCGGTGCTCGAGTACGGAGACCTGATGGGCTACGCCTCGATCGTGGGAGTTGAGCCTGCCTACCTCGAATCGCTGACCGCGGTCAGCGGCGATCTGAGTCTACGGCGCGGCGAGGTCGTACTGGGCGGGCGCGTGCCCGAAAACTTCCGCAGCGAGGAAGAGATGATGGGTGGGATGCGGATGGGGGGAGTGCAGCAACTGCCCGAGCGGCCTGATCTGCAGGGGGCGCGGCTCACGATGCAGCTTCAGCGCTATAGCGAGGAGGACGGCACCATGAGCACCAGGACTGTCCGGCTCTACGTCGGCGGCATCTTGGAGCCCAGCGGCTGGCGCTACGACTACAACGGCTTCGTCCCGCTGCGCGATGTGGTCGAATACAACAGCTGGGCCGCGGGCACCCGCCTTGACCCGGGCCGCGAGGGTTACCAAGAGGTGCTGATCCGCGCGGCGACGTCGCGGGACACACTGGAGCTGGAGCAGCAGTTCGTGGATATGGGCTTCTACGTGCAGTCAGACCGGCAGCAGCTGGAGCAGGCGACGTCTTTCTTCGTGACGCTGCAGGCCATCCTGGGTGGCATCGGCGCCGTCGCGCTGCTGGTGGCGGCCTTTGGCATCGCCAACACGATGTCGATGGCGATCCTGGAGCGGACGCGGGAGATCGGCCTGATGAAGGCCATCGGCGCCTCCAATAAGGACGTGATGGTGGTCTTCCTGGGCGAGTCGGGCGGCATTGGGCTGCTGGGCGGCATCGGCGGCGTCCTGTTAGGCGTGGTACTCAACATCGTGCTGAACCTAGTGGGCCAATCGATGCAATTGGGACAGGCTGTCAGCGGCGTGAGTGCGGAGACGATGAACGTCACCCACACGCCGGTCTGGCTCCCCATCTTCGCCGCCGTCTTTGCTACGCTCATCGGCGTCATCTCAGGCGCCTATCCTGCGAGCCGTGCAGCAGGACTAAGTCCGATCACCGCGCTCAAATACGAATAGCTTTGCAGGTGTTCCCACCAACCTGCCACGCCTAGGGGTCAGCAAACTTGGTTCGTAGTAACCGCTTCAGCGGTTCCGCAAACCCCGATAAGGCACTGGAACGACTGAGCCCTCACACTGTGGGGCCGTGACTACGAATCCCAAACCTCAGCCCAACTGGGCCCCAGTACACCCCCGCCTCCAACAGCGACTCATAGAGCGCGCCTGGATAGGCAGCCCTGTCGTTCAGGCGGCGCATCACCGTCGCGACCTCCTCCACCACGAGAACCTTCGTGCCCGGCTTGAGCTGTGGATTCGTTCGTCGGGCTCTCGTTCCCGCGCGACCCGTTCCAGGCCCGGATGTCCTTGGTGCAGGTGGCGAACGAACCTGCGCCCCGCAGGCATCACACGAAGACCAGCCACGTGGTACTACTCGATCATTCGCAGGATATCGGGATGGGGATAGGTGCCGCTGAAAGCCGGCACCAGATACTGCCCTACCTTCTCTTCCAGCGTCATATCACCTCGATGGCACGGTGTTTTGTTAGAACACCGAACTAAACTATCACAACCCAACGCGTGTGCCAAGCGCTTCTGCTGACGACCTTAGGCGCGGCATGACCAATCACAACACAGTGACATGTCGTTCGCCACCCTTCCCCGTCAGGAAGGCCACGCGCTGATACCCTGTAGGCTGGCGCAGGTTGTTGACACTGAACCTTCGCGACGGTATAATTTCTTGAGAGAATAAATGATGGGACGACCGACCTTCTCAGGCAAGATCCCTGGCCCCAACGGAGACCAATGAACAAAAACCCTTTCGCCCAACGCCAGGAGACACGCCAGGAAAACACCAGCCGCATACTGCGTGATCTCCACCTCTCCGCCCCGCTTTCTCGCGCGATGCTCGCGGATCGCAATGACCTGTCGCGAGCGACTGTGTCAGCTATCTGCGGCGATCTGAAAGCGATGGGGCTCATCCGTCGCGTCGGCAAGGACGTAGGAGGACTGGGCCGTCCCGGCATCTTGCTGGAGCTTGATCCTGAGGCGCGCAGCGTGATCGGCGTGGAGATCAGCACCAACTACCTGGCGGCTGTGCTCACCAACATGGGTGGACAGCTGTTGTGGGAGAGCGCGACCCCCATACCGGTCCGCAGCGACCTGGACACCATCCTGGTCCAGGCCGAGAGCCTGGTCGAGGAGGCTATGGACGCGGCCCGCCAGCACGAGGGTCTCGGGCCACTCCTGGGCATCGGCGTGGGTGTGCCCGGTGCCGTGGACCCTGGGGAGGAGAGCCTGGTCACGACGCCCTCGCTGGGTTGGACGCGGGTGCCCCTCAAACGCGAGCTCGAATCGCGCTTCGCCCTGCCGGTTCTCGTCGATAGCCGGGCGCGGGCAGCGGCGGTCGCCGAAGGCCTGGGGGGGAGTGCACAAGGCGTAGACAACTACCTTTATGTCAGCTTGGGCACCGATGTGGGCGCCAGCGTTGAGGCAGCAGTGATCTGTGACGGCTTGCCGTATGGGGGCGCCCACGGTCTGGCCCTGGAGGTGGGTCACATGGTCCTCGACCCAGAGGGCCCGGCCTGTGTCTGCGGACAACGTGGCTGCTGGCAGGCCATGACCAATGTGGACCGTGAGGTTGCGTTGATCCGCCCGCGCCTTGAAGCCGGCGAACCCAGTGTGCTGCAAGAGACCTTGGCGGGGAACAGTTTAGAGCTGGATCATCGGGCCATCCACCAGGCCGCTATGGACGGCGATGCCCTCGCGATCGCGGTTGTCGAAGAGGTGAACTTCTATCACGTCATCGGCATCACCAATCTCGTGCGCCTCTTTGACCCACAGATGGTGGTCATTGGCTGGGCCAGTGCAGGCCTACCAGAGAACTACATGAGCCGGATGCGGGCCCTCAGCAAGCTGCCGGGCATCGATGCCCTCGTATTGGTCCCGCAGTATCTGGCGGAGCGTGGCGTGCCTTGTCCCACCATCACCTACGCGACCCATCTGCATAGTGCAGCCAGCTTGGGCGCCGCTGCCCTAGTGGTAGATGACTTCCTGCGGTATCCCCCCGTCAACGAGATCTAGAGCTCGAAGTACACAGGACGCGCAACCACGATCTGCGCCGCAACGGCGCGGCTTGGCCCCCACAGGCTTGAGTCATCAATCACGACTAAGGTCCACTCGGCGCCCGGACCGGTCGGCAGCACCTGCGGCAACGCGAAGGTGCGCCCACAACTCGTCAAGCAAAGCGCCAATGCGAGCAGCAAGCGTTGATAACCCCCAACGCCTTCTGGCTGACATGGGTTCCTCCTGCGGTTATTGTCTGCTCGCCATCTGAGACCGGGATGCAAACACACGCGGGGAGCTTGCGGGGAGAAGACGTCCGGCCCAATCAAATGATCGGGCCATGACACAGCGGCGTCAAGTGTCTCGGGGGCCTACCCGCCGTTGACAGCGCTGCGCCATCGTGCTATTTTCATCTATGTTGCGCAGCCTGCCGGATGGGATCCGGCAGACCCCTACCCCAAGTCGGTGCGACACGAAAGGCAGGTCAGTGCTGATGACTACGCAACCGAAGGACTCGACATCGGAGCACGGCGAGCCGGTCAACTTCGGCGAGGACCTCACGCGCGTGCACAAGTTCATGACCCGCGGCATCCGCGTGGCTGCTGAGCAGAGCGCCCGACTCGCCGGGGACAGCCACACCGACCCAGAACTGGAGACTGGGCTCGAGCGCTACGTCCGCGCCCTTATCAGGGTCTTGCGCAACCATCATCATGGCGAGGACACACTCTGCTGGCCCGAACTGCGCCGGTGGCTGCCTGAGGCCCCCTACGAGACACTGGTCCACCAGCATGAGACGTTGACGAAGGACCTGGCAGCAGCAGAGGCCGCACGGAAACGGCGGGACTGGGGCGCGGTGCACGCACCGCTGGAGCGCGTGCGCCTGCTGTGGGCTGACCACATTGCCATCGAGGAGGACGCCTTTTCCATCAGCGCGACCGCAGCGGCAATGCCACCCGAGGCGCACCACCGGCTCCTCACGCGCGTCGAGCGCCACGCGCAGCGCCACGCGATGCCCATCGCGCTCGTCGTCCCCTTCACCCTCTACAACCTGGAGCCCGATGACCGCGCAGCCATGGCGAGGATGATGCCCGGCATCCTGACCGCCTTCCTATTGCCCGTCATCTGGAAGCGGCGCTGGGCCCCGATGAAGCCCTTCCTCCTGCCGGAATAGACGGCGAAGCTGTCAGGGTCTCCGACCCTGACAGCTTCTTCGGACTCGAGGATGTCCGGCGCCCCCCCTATCTTACAACAACCGGCAAGTAGACCTCCGCCGTCGCCGGGACGTTGATGACGGTCGCCGTCACCGGAACGACAACGGCACCCACGTTACTGGAGAAGGTGAGAGTGCCGTTGTAGCTGCCGTCGCCCGGAAGGCGCTCGGTGTTGACGATGATCGTCACACTGTCGGGTGTGGTGCCCGTCCTGCGGGTGGCTGCAAGCCAATCGACGTCGGCGGTCAGCGTCCAGGCGACGGGATCGCGGCTCAGCAGCTGGACCGCAGCCTGCGGCATCGGCGTGTCCAGCGAGAGATCGCGCGGATCGCCGATCTCGCCGAAGGCGAGGCTCGCCGGGTAGGCACTGAGGCTGTTGGCGGAGAGAGGCGCGTCAGCCGTGCCGGGATCGGTGCCCTCACCCACCTCGTCGCCATCGTCGCGACCGTCACCGTCGGTGTCGGGCATTTCGGGGTTCAGCCCACGCAACACCTCCACGCGATACGAAAGCCCGTCGCCGTCACCGTCTGCCGCGGCATCGTGGTAGGCGAGCAGGTTGCGCCCCGCATCGAGCTCCTCGGTGTCGGGTATGCCGTCGAAGTCGTAGTCGCCCAAGACCTGAATCGTGATCGATGTCGCGGCACTGAGGCCCGCGTCGTTGGTCGCCGCCAACGTGAGGGTGTGGGTGCCGACACTCAGGGTGACCTGCACCGCGTCGCCCGTCCCCAGGGCGCCGTCGCGGTCACTGGACCACGCCAGCCCGCCCGGCGCGACCTCACCGTCGGCGGGATCGCTGGCGCCGCCACGCAGCGTCACCGGCTGTCCCTCCAGCAGGACGGCGCCGTCCTCCGGTGCGCCGATATAGGGCGCCGGTGGCTTGTCCGTCACCGTAAAGGCAGCGCTCACGGCTTCGCCGGTGTGGAATCCGTCGCTGACCAGCACCTTGATCCGGGCATCGGTGCTGCCGGCGAGCACTTCGAAGGGCACCGCCAGAGCACCGGTGCTCGCCTCGCTGATGCCCACGGGCACCCAGCTCGTGCCACCGTCGGGCGAGTAGAGGACCGTGATCTGTAGATCGTCGCCGTCGGCGTCGTCCGCCGACCAGCTCACCGGCACCGGCACACCGTCGTAGGTGCCGCCGATCGGGCTGCTCAAGGTCACTGTCGGCGCGGCAGACCCAGCCGCGTAAGTGTCGAGCACGGTGCCGTCCTGCGCTAGCTGCAGCGTGGCGACACCCGGCTCGAGGATCAGGGTTGCGGCAAAGAAACCGACCGCGTTATCCGCGTCGTCGGCAGAGCTGAAGACGGGGAAGACGCCAGTGCGCCCCAGCTCGGCGCCGCTGCCATCGCGCTGGACCAGGTCGAAGCCGGTCTCGTAACTGATGTCCACCGGGCCGTTCTCGCCAAGGATGGCCACCCGCCGGATCACGCCGGTGCCGACATCGGGGTTGGCCTCACCGGAGACGTAGAGGCGGTCGCCGGCGACGGGGATGGGCACGGGGGCCTGCGGCACCGCCGTCGCGGCGCGGCGCACCTCCGAGCCGGGCGCCCCGGGCAGCAGATCGGGCTCGTAGATGCGGGCCGGCGAGACGGCGTACTCGTAGAAGATGCCGACCATATCGGCGGGCTCGAAGAAGCTATTGCCGTTGCCCATGTTGGCGGCGTAGCTCATCGTCGCCTTCGCCCGCCACGTGAGCGCCTCGCTGGTGACCGAGAAGGTGGGCGAGAAGACCCAGGTGGTGGTCACGCCCAAGTTGGCGCGGAGCTGCGCGTCCGGGAACGCGGCACCGGTGCCGAGTGGGTTCACCATCGGCTCCCGCACGCCGGGCTGGCGGTAGAAGGTCTTGTCCACGAGGTAGAAGGCACTGTTGCCGGGCGTCGTCAGCGTGCCCCGCTCGCCGCCCTCGATCTCATCGTTGACCGAGTGGGTGATGTTGTCGGTGAGGTCGTGGTTCGGGGCAAAGGGCTGCACCAGCCCAAGTGTGTGCCCCACCTCGTGGCCGATGAGGTGGCTGCTGTCGCCGGTGTTTACGCCCCACCCCACGTAGAGCGGCACCTCGAGGTCGCAGCTTCCCTCGCCCGCTGTACCGAGGCTGAAGATGTAGACGACGGCGGCTCCCACATCGCAGAGCCCATCGAGCACCGTGAGGCCCGCGGCGTTGATCATCTGCGCCAGGTTGGGCCAGAAGGCCTTGCCGCCCGCACTCCCGTTGTTGACCGTCGGATCCATCACGCCGTAGACAATCATCACGTCGGGGTCCCGCGTCTCGTTCCACATCCGCCGGGCATAGTCCAGCTCGTGGGAGGCGTCGTAGAGCGTGAGGGTATCGCCCAGGTCGACGACAGACTCGTCGGTGATCATCAGGTCGTTGATCGAGTAGACGATGGGCGACCAGTAGAACTCCACGCGGCCTGTCGGGAACATCCGGCGGCGCATGTTCTCCAGACCGCCGTTGGTCGTTTCCCAGATCGTGCGGATCGCAGCGGTGCTGGTGACCTGCCCATTCTGCGTGATGGGCACCAAGAGCACGCGCAGCGGCATATCCGTGCGGAACTCCGCCGTCACCGTGCGCTGGGCAACGGTCCGTCCGGCGCGGACGATCCGCGCTGTCACATCGACCTCAGACTCGAAGCCGAGGAGGCCCCCCTCGACGTTAGGCGTCACGACGGCGTTGAGGCTGTTGGCGACGTCAGCGAGGTCGGTTGCTGACGGCTGCCCGTCGAAGGTAACCACAGGCTGGGTCGGCGATATCCACCGCGTCCAATGGACATCATCGGGTTGCCCCGACTCGCGGAAGGTCAACTCAAGGCCATCGACCTCCAGCCGGTCGCTGGGTCGCGGGGCCACCGAGTGGGAGAGGTAAGCCTGCACGTGCGTGGGCCGGTCGGCGACCAGGCCATACGCCTGCACACCTTGGTTGAGCACAATGTGCTCCAGCGTCACACCGATCCGGCGGAACTCTTCCGCGCTCTGCACGCTGTTGTCGCAGGTGTTGACAACCCGGATGGGTCCCGTGCCGCTGGTGTCTCGGATGTCGACGTAGAGATGCGAGCCGTCGACAACGTAGGGCGCACGCTCCGTCGTGTTGCCGAGAAAGACCTTGGCGTTGTAGTCGAAGTTGGCGCCGTAGATGTCGACGCGCGCGCCGTCGTTGCCGCCGGTGGGGCTGAAACTCGTGAGCGTGGGCACCGCGCAGAAGCCGGTCCAGGTGGTGTTGCGCTCACCGCGGCGCACGGTGACGTTGCCGCTGGTGTTCAGGGCCGTCAGGACGACACGGATCTCCGTCTCGGAAACGCTGACGACGTCGGCATCGGCCTGCCCGATGGCCACGTCGATGGTGTAGGCGCTGGTACCGAAGCCGCTGCCGGTGATCGTCACCTCGTCGCCGACGCCCGCCGTATCCGGAGAGACGCCGGTGATGATCGGGACCACGGTGTCGAGCGGCGGCAGGTAGGTGCCGCGGACGCTGACGCCGGGATCCGGTGCGTGGCTGAACCAGACGCGATCGGCCTTGTCGGTGGCGTTACCCCCGATCTGCGCGCTGGCGAGGCCGGCGTTGATCTCGTTATAGACCCGCCAGTCGACCGACCCGCCGGCGCCGAACCGCACCGCGTTGTCGGCCCACAAGCGCCCATCCTGATCGACGCTCAGCGCCGGTCCGTTGTCGGGGATGGGCAGCGCCTGGGTCGTGAAGGCGGCGCCATCGTAGAGGCTGACGCCACCGACGGTGCTGATGGCCACCTCGCCGGTGCCGAGCTCGTCGAGGTCGCGAATCCGGTTGTCCGGCAGGCCATCGGCAGTGGTGAAGCCTGTCCAGGTCGCGCCGTCGAGCATCGCCAATCCGGCGTCGGTACCGGCCCAGAGCCGATTCTCGCTGTCCACGTGGAGCGCCGTGATCTTGGTCGCCGGCAAAGAACTGTTGCCGGCGTTGAAGGTCGCGACAAAGCGGTCGCGGTCGAAGAGCGTCAGTCCGTGAAGGCCACCGATCCAGACCCGGCCCCCTTGATCCTCCGCCAGGGCGTAGACCGCCGTGGCAGGGCACGTGCCCTCGCGGTCGGTGAGGTAGCCCCAGCCGGCGGGTGTGTAGAGGCGGATGCCGGTGTTGGTGGCGACCCAGGTGCGCCCGGCGCTGTCCCCAAGCACGTCCCAGACCCGCGGCGTGCCCAGGGTCTCCCACGTCACGCCGTCGGGCATCAGGACATGCAGGCTGTTACTGGTCGCCAAGAACAAGCGACCGCGCGCGGTCCAGAGATCCTGCACGACATCCGCGGCGACGCCGGGGGTACCGTCGACCCGGCCCCACCGCTGGGCCAGGGTCATCAAGCGACCATCGGGCGCCCCGGCCCAGATTCGCTCCCCGGCGGCGCCGACGCCGGAGACGCTGCTGTCCCAGTAGCGGGGCGTACTGGAGAGCCACGCGGTCCGGCTGCCCAACGGGGCATTGAGCCAGTTGTAGGCGCTGGTGCGGAAGGTGACGCCGTCCGAGGAGCCGAAGACTGCCAAGCCGCCACTACCCCCACCCTCATCGTCCACCACACCTATCCACACGCGACCCTCAGCGTCGACCGCCAGTTGCGTGCCCGCATCCCCCAATGCGGGATCGATCGCGAGCGTCGACCCGGTGCCGGGTGAGATCGCGTGGGGAATGCGACAGACGCCGGCCCCGCCGAACTCAAAGGTGCCCGGCGAGACGATCCACCAATCACCGTTGTCGCCGATGGCGATATCGGTCGGCGATAGCAGCGTGCACGCAGCACCGAAGTTGGTCCCGGTGCCCGTGCCCAGCCCATAGTCATAGGCAAGGCGCTTGAGGTTGTCAGTGGAGAGCGCATAGAGCTCTCCTGCGCGCTTCAGCGCGAGCGCCTGGATCGTCTCACCTGCGAAGCTCTCTCGCCAGGCGTAGCCCGGCGGGGTGAACTGGAATGACTGCCAGCGCAGCCCTTGGGCCGTGGTCCCGTAGAAGATGCCGCCGCCAACGCTGCGCACATCGTTGGTACCGAGGACGGCGCTGTTGTAGGTCGTGATCCCCACCCCGTCGCCGTCATCGACCTTGGCACCGGCATCGGCGGTAGCAAGGTAGACCCTGTCGGTGTACAGGACGGCGTCGTTGACCGTGCCGCTGGCGCTGCCGAGGGTGCCGGGCGCGTAGGTGACGGGCACGCCGTCGCTACGGTAGAGTGTGGCACCGGCGCCGTCTGTCGCGATGATAACGCGCGACGGATCGTCGGGATTACCGGTGGTGACGAGGCCATCGATGGCAGTCACCGCGGCGGCGGCGGCGCCGGGGAAGTCCCAGTGATTGAGCGGCACCAGGGGACCGTCGCCGATCGGGATTCGCCACACCTCGTCCCTGCTGCTACCCAGGCCGGTCAGTAGCAGGTGCCGATGGCGTGGCGCGTAGGCAGCGCTCGCCAGCGAGGCGGCGGATGGAATCGGGACCCGTGTATGCCAGATCTCGTCGCTGACCGGATCATAGGCCCAGAGCCAATACTGCTCGAACTCGCCGATGACGTAGATGAGGTGCGTCGTGGGATCGACGGTGGCCTGAATCCGCTCCGCCACAACCGGCAGCGTGCCCGGCTCGTCAGTGACGGTGCCGCCGGTGCCGTCGGCATTAGGGATGACGGTCACGACGCTGTCGCTCATCACGCCGCCCCGGCGCCCGCCGAAGAGGAGGATCTCACCGGTAACACGCGCGTAGGCGGCGGCAGCATACTGCGTTGGTGCCGGTAGCACGAAGCCCGCGGGGGTAGTCACCGACTCGGTGCCGGGGTCGAAGATCGAGATCGTGGCAAGGTCGCCACCCTCACCGATGCCGCCCAAGATGAAGACTTTGTCCAGTGTCGCGTGGTAGGCCACCGCAGCGTAGGCGACCGGCGCGGGCAACGTGCCGGTCACGGTTCGGGTGGCGCCGGTCTCGGGATCGATCGCCAGGATCGTATCGGTGACGGAGGTGGGGATGTTCGACGTGCTGTGCCCACCGAAGGCATAGACGGTGTCGTTGCTTGCGACGTAGGCCACCCCTGCGCCGGCCCGATTCGCGGGCAGCGATCCAAGATAGGAGGGCGCACCGGTCGCGCTGTCAACGGCAAGGATGTCGCCGTAGATAACGCTGGACCCTCGCCTGCCGCCGACCAGGACGACGCGGTCCAGATCCGGCACATAGGCGGCGCCGGCGCCGAAGCGACCCTGGGGCAAACTGTTGAAGGTCGTGTCGATCATCTCGGTGAAGGCCGGCTGAGTCGGTGGGTAGTCGAAGGCGAAAGTTGTGCCGTTGGCGGTTCCATCGTGACCACCGATGTTGTCGTCGAGGGCCTGGTCAAACTGCCAGTTGGCGACCAGGTCCGGTAGGGGCGCATCGATGGTCGTGTACATCGTGCTCCGGATCTCATCCTGGGTGCGGGCGCCGTCCCAGAGCCGGACCATCGCGATGCGCCCGTCGAAGCCGTAGAGCGTGCCACCGGGGTCGCCGCCGATGTAGAGCGGCAACGTGTTGGTCGTCGGGGCGACTTCCGGACCGCCGGCGTAGTCGAGCACGCCGTTGATGTAGTACTCGCGCCCCGAGCCCTTGTAGACAACCGCGATGTGGGTCCAGACGCCCGCCGGGACCGCCGTGTTGCCGTCTTCGTTGCTGCCTAAGCCGGCGCTGTAGAACCGGATGGTGGCGTTGCAGAGACCCAGCCAGTAGGCGCTCGCGAAACCCTTCCCGACAACGGTCTCACAGCGGCTGTCGTTGTCGCGTTTGACCCAAGCTTCCAGCGTGAAGGCCCCGGTCGGATTCAGCTCGGCGCTGTGCGGGATCGAGACATAGCTGCTACCGCTGAATTCCAGCACGTAGGCCACTTTAGCCCCGTTCTGGAGGCCCAGGGGGCTCGGGTTGCGCGCAGCCGGCGCTTTACCCTCCCCTTCCACGGGCCCCGACTGGGCTAAGACCGCGCCCCCCGCCGCGCCACCGCCGACCAGACCCAATCCCATCACCACAACAACTAACAGCCCGAAGAGCTTGCGACGCATGGCATCGCTCCTTTCGTGTCGTGATCGTGCGCGAAGTCGAAGGATCTCCCGCCCCGGTGCACCCCACCATGTATGGTGCGCCCCACTTGCAGTTAGTGGGGTGCACCTGACACGCGGCCCCCACGTCCCACGCGGAACCCACCCGGCGATACACCGCATCGCTCAGCAGGTGCGCTCCGCCCGATCCGGCGTCAGTCGAAGAACTGATACGTGCTCCTGAAAGTCTCAGCGATCCGGGACGTTACGTCGTACGCGGCCTCCATTTGCTCCTCGGTGAGCGGTGCCTCGCCGAGCAGGAAGATGCTGAAGGCCACCGGGTTCTCGGCGCTGCCGTTGTGGGCGAAGCTCGCAACCCCGTAGGGAGCACCTTGATAGGCCAGGCGGAAGGTCCCAAATGACAGGAGCGTCGTCTCGATGTCCTGCACAGGTTCCATGTCGTATGTTTCACCGACCTGCGCGATGCGCTCCTGCAACCCACCGGCAGCGACGTCAAACTGGCCTCTGACGGGAGTGTCGTCGAGGTAGAAGCTGAACGTGTTGCCGCCGGTGCGCTGAGGATCGAGGCTGTTAGACAGCAGGACTCCGGTGCCGGTGTTGCCGTCGAAAAAGGGCCCGGTGTCCCTTGCCTCGAAGAAGCTCGCGACCCCCGGACCGAGCTCCCGGACCGGACGGTAACCGCCATCGTCCTCAAAGGGACCGCTGAGCCCGCAGATCTCGCCGTCGGAGATCGTGAACACGACATGGGTCAGGCCCCCCGGGAAGTTGGATGCCCAGAACGTCACCACCAGCTGGTCGTCGACGACGTTGACATCAACTGCCGCAGGGAGGGCCACGGTGGATCCATCCTCCAACGCCATCAGCGCAGACGTCCCCAGAAGCTGAAAGCCTTGGAATGCCGCGGATGCTGCATAGGTACCGGGCCTGAGCGCGAGATCGTCGCGCTGCGGCGCCACCGGTCCGTCTGGATCCAGCGCGTCGATGCCGATGAAGGTCTGTTGGCTGTCCTGGAGTGCGTTCGCGGCGATGGTTATCGTAATCGCCGGGACATCGGCGCTGACAGTGTAAGTTTGGACGGCAATCGGCGCCCCAGAGGCTTCCGCCGTCTCGCCCGTCGTGCAGTCTATGAAGGCGAAGGGGGTTGGTCCCGCATCGGTGAGTAGCACCACGCGACGAGCGCCCGGCGGGTCCTGCAGGGCAGCATTGACAATACTTGCAGATTCCAGAAGGACAGGCAACGGCGCGGATCTGCCACCGGCGTCCACCCCGGAAGGCAACTCGTCCGGGCCGGCCTCGACCGGAGGACCAAAGGCAAGTGGACGGTTAGGCCTGACGACCACGGCTACGTCGCCGCGGTGCTCCCGTAGTTCGAACTGGTAGCGCCCGCTGCCGTCCGTTGGCTGCGAATCCAAGACCTCGCCGGTCTCCGCATCGACCAGCGTGACCGTGGCGCCCTCATCGAACGTGTCCGCCCCGGTATCCGAGAAGCGGCTATCCCTGTCGCCATCGTAGTAGACGGTGCCGGAGACGACAAAGAAAGCGACAGCTTCCAACTCCTCGTCATCGGGTATCGGCGCCGCTTCTTCAGTATCGCCCTCCTCATCGGCTTGCTCCACCGGCTCCTCAGCCGCCGGCTCCTGACTCTCCGGCTCCTCCTCAGCCGCCTCTGCCGGCTGCCCCGCCGCCTCCCCCAAAGAGGTATCACCCAGCTCCTTGAGTGCCTGCTCGCCTGCCGCTGTGCAGGCCAACAGCGCCAGTGCCAACACCACAAGCAACACCACTACCCGCAACCCTCGGGTCTTCATCGCCAGGCTCCGATCTCCGGGCGCCACGCCCGTGGAATCACACCGCTACGGTGAACGTCTTTCCGCTATTAACAATATAGGTATCATAAATATTATAGGTATATTCTTATGTCATGTCAAACACGAACTACATGCAGCTTGGCAGTGGCGACCGGGGGAGTACAATCCGGATAGACCGTGGAATGCCAACCCTCTGCCCGCAGGCTTCGCGCGGCACACCAGGCAAGTTGTCACCCCTTGGGGGCCTTCTGGACAGGAGTCGTGATCATGGCGCGTCTCGCTATTCATCTGCTAGGGCCGATGCAGGTGACGCTGGATGGCCA
>JAFGNI010000362.1 GCA_016927095.1 Anaerolineae bacterium
CTTCGTAGTGCGCGTAGCGCTCCTCCTCACCGTTGCCTAAAGGTTCGCCCTGGCGGAAGGGGACCTCTTCATCTAGAATGGCACGATCGCCGGTAGCCTTCACGTATTCGGCAGTCACATAGGGCAACCAGAGCAGATCATCGGAGATGCGCGTGCGCACGCCACGGCCCGACGGTGGATGCCACCAGTGCAGCACATCGCCCGCCTCAAACTGATGGGCTGCAGCGCGCAGGATGTGGGCCCGTGCCAAGTCGGGACGCGCGTGGAGCAGCGCCATCACGTCCTGGAGCTGGTCCCGGAACCCGAACGCACCGCTGGATTGGTACAATGCCGAGCGTCCCCACACACGACAGGAGAGCGCCTGGTAGAGGACCCAGCGCAGCACCGTGTTCATCGATGCATCGGGGGTGCTCACTGTGATAGTGTCCAAGACGCCATCCCAGAACGCCGTGACGGCATCAGCCGTCGCGGCGACCTCGGCAGTGTCCTGGAAGCGCGCGACGAGATCCAGGGCTGCACCACGATCGGCCCCCTGCCCCAGCAGGAAGATCACCTGCGTTGCCGTGCCCTCTTCCAGATCCAGATGCACTTGGAGCGCGCCGCAAGGATCCAGGCCAGGGCCGAAGCTGCCCGAGAGCCCTACGCGGTTCAGCGCGGCAGGGCGACGGAGGTCACCCCCTGGGCCCAGAAACTCAGTCCGGTCCGCGGTCAGCCCATGGGATCGCCGGTCCGAAGCGAGAAAGGCGACCCTGGACCCGAATTCCGCGTTGTACGCGTTGCGTGCCAGAATCGCGCCCGTCTCGTCGTCATACTCGGAGACCACATACTGCTGCATAGTGTCACGGTCCACACCCAGCACCCAGGCTGCGTAGTAGGTCGCCGTGATGCGGCGCGGGCGGTCAGAGGCATTCTCCAGGTGCAGTCGAACAATCTTCACAGGTGCATCAGGCGCAACAAAAAGCTCCACTCTCTGTAAAAGTCCGTGACTGTGATGGGTGAAGGTCGTGCGGCCGGGCTCGTGACGGACGAGGTAAGGTCGCGATGTACCCGCAGGCTGGGGTGTCGGCGTCCAGACATCGGCGGTTGCCTCATCTCGCAAGTAGAGGACCTCACCGGGCTCGGGGGAAAGCGGATCGTTGCGCCAAGGCGTGAGGCGATTCTCACCGCTATTTGCCGCCCAAGTGTAGCCACCACCGGATTCGCTAACGAAGAAGCCGAAGTCTTCGTTGGCAATGACATTGATCCAGGGCGCAGGTGTCCGGTCGGGTATCGGGGTATCCTCAGCCGGCGAGGATCGGGCGCCGTTGGCGCGGCTGGCGTCCTCCCCAAGATAGATCAGGTATGCGCGCCCGTCAGGCGAGAATCCGCCATATCCATTGTCGAAGCGGAGATCGCCAGGTCGCTCGACGGGCGCCACGAACTCGGACCGTCCCTCAGTTGCAGTCTGTGTCTCTGTGGGGCGCGAAGGTACCAGAGCCGGCAGCCAGGTGCGCTGACGTTTCAGGGCCTGCAGCTGCTCCTCAAACCCACCGGCCTCTCCAGAGAACACCACCCGTGCCGCCGTCAGGAGCAGCGTACGAGAGGCCTGATCCAGTCGCCCGGCATTGATCACAAATATACCGCCCCGGGTGTTCACCCAAGCATCGCTTCCGCTGCGGTGCAGCAACTGGCGCAGTTGCTGGTTGAGTTCCTGCTCGTAGCCGACATCCTTCTCATTGAAAAGCACGACGTCGATCTTCAGGTCCCGGTGGCGCCAGTAGGTATGAGCACGGATGACCTCTCGCACCAGCGCCAGATCCTCCTTCTGCCGCAGCCGGACCAACAGAATTGGATAATCGCCGGAAATCGCGTGCGGCCATAGGCCCGATTGTCCTAGTCGGTTGGACGTCAATACCTCCTGAGCAGCTCGCATCTCCGGGTAAGGATAGATCAGGGCCGAGAGCAGCAGCCCTATCCGAGCGACGTCCTCACTAACAAGGTTGAGATCGCGCAACTCCTTCTCGCTCTGGGATCGTGCAGACTCCAGGGCCTGTTCCACCCTTGGCAAGGTCCGGTAGCGCAGCAAGAGGCTCAGAACCGCTTCGCGAGCTGCGGACGTTGAGGACCCCTCACCGGCTGCCGTGATGTAGGCGACCGTCACCGTCGCATGGGGAGCGAGTGTCAAATCCTCGCCGAGGGCCATCACAGGATCCAACGTCGTGCCCGTCCGAGAGCCAATCGTTTCGGGGTCCTGACCTTCTCCGACCAGCGCTTGGGGTGCACGGTAGGTGCGGCCTCGTCCCAGGAAGCGTGCGCGATCGGTCTCATAGGCAACGGATCGCGCCTCCGATGGCGCAGCCAGCTCGGCTGTCAACAACGCGTGGCCCATAGCGGGAACAGGCTCCTCGGAGGAGCGTGGCCTGCGCCAGAAGACCAATGCGGGGACCCTGGGCCTATCCTGGCTTGGCAACACAGGGTTGGGGTTGGACCGTGCTGACTCTGCCGGCTCACCGTCAGCTGCATCGCCAGAACCGGTTGGCCCGAACGCCGTCTGCGGCGCGGACGCCGTCTGCGGCGCAAGATCCGCCACGAACTCGCTTTCGATGAACATCTTGTTGAAGGCGGGGTGGCGTCGGTCCACATCTTGGGGCGCAAGCACGACCTCCGCACAACTGCTCAACCGCAGGTGGCGCAGTGTCTCTCCATGGTTGATGATGACAACACGGCGGATCTCCACAGGGTCATCCGGAGCCACAGCGACCTCCAACTGGAAGACAAGGTCCTCCGTACGGCGGGTGAACTGGGCTTCGTGGGGATAGAAGTTGACGCGAGACGCTGTTCCGGATGCGGCGAAGGGTTGATCGGTCAGCGACCAGAGCTCCTCAGAATCCAGGTCCTGCACATAGATCCAAGAACCCCAATTGTCAAGGGTCGTATCGGCCCGCCAACGCGTCAGAGCCATGTCGTGCCAACGGCTGTATCCCCCCCCACTGGCGGTGACCATGACACTATATTCACCATTGGACAGGTAGTGCACCTGCGGTAGAGGGGTAGTCGTGGTAGGCTCCCACGGAGCTATCACCACAGGCTCGATGCTATTGCGCTCTCCACGCAGTGCCTGTTCGGAGACTTCCTCGATGGGTGCGCCGGTGGGGATACGCTCCTGGAGCAATAGTTCGACAGTCTCGATGCGGCGGTCGGCGTGAAAACGCGCGGTGTGCGCGTCATCACGCAACACATTGGTCAGTGCCAGCAGGATCATACCCTGGTGGTGGACCATATAGGACTTCACAATGGCGTAGTCCCGGCCCAACGGCAGCCGCGCGCGCGTGTAGTCCACAGACTCATAGAAGCCGTACTGGCCCATCATACCCAGTGATCTCAAGGCATTGACGTTTTTCAGTACAGCTTGGGGAACTACCTTCGTCGCCAACAGGGAGGCGTAGGGCGCGATCACGAGATCCTCGCCCAGGCCACGCTTACGACCGACACCAGGCACACCGAATCCCCGATACTGGTAGTTCATTGCCGCGTCAAAG
>JAFGNI010000363.1 GCA_016927095.1 Anaerolineae bacterium
GCAGCTTCCGCTTTCATGAGTTCGCGGAGGGCCGCGGTGGCAAAGGAGCCCTTGGGTGCGAAGAAGCTGACCACGGCCTGGGTCCCGCCTTCGATGTGACAGGCGAGTCCCACGGGGTTGAAGCGCAGCGGCCTGCGGACGCCGCGCTCCTTGATAACACGGAAATCGTCCAAGGTCAGCCCTGCTTCGGCCAGGATATGCCGCTCAATCTCGCCCGCGGGACCCTGAGCCTCCATCATCCTGTAACCGTAGATGGGGCCTGTAGCTGAGATCTCCCAGGCTTCGGCACGAGGACGGTCAACGGTGACGTCATCCACCGTGAATATCCCCCCGGTGTCCTCCTTCTTGGCGATGTCGCCTGAGATGACCGTGTCAAGCGTGCCGTCCCGCGTCCGCCATGCGACGACTTGATTGAACAACGCCGACTGCAGGGCACTCAGGAGCAGCCCACGCAGACTCTGTGACAGGTGGTGAATGCCCATCGCCTGTAACGCCGCCCGCCCGTTCCGACCGGCGTCGTGCAGTAGGTTGAAGCCAACCACAGCGTTATCACCGTGGTTCCCAAACCGCTGCGGCCCATAGGCATTTGGCACACCCCGCATCACCAAGGCATCGAGGATCGCACTTGCCCTGAGCTCAGCGTCGGCAACGACATCACGGATACGCACGATGAAGCGATTGCCGCGCAGATGCCCGATACGCAGCTTATTGCGATGCCGCTTCACCCAGAGGATGCGTGCGTTCAGGAGTTCCAGCGCCTCGATGGTCTCGACCGGCACGAACTGCACAGATAAGGTCTGCTGCGCCACGGCGCGCGCGTCCTTCAACCCCGCATAGCTGATGGCGCGCGGAGGCAAATCCAGCTTCTCGGCGATCTGCCGCACTAATTGCATTGTGGTGATCGCTCGTTTCTCGACCCTGAAGTAGGTGTGCTCACCTTCGCCACAGGGCTCGTAGGCCGGAACCTCATCCACGATGAAGTCCTCCACCTCATTGCGGATCACCCCGCCGATCCCGGGGAGATCCTCAGTGAGATAGGGCACCCGCCAGTCAAGTCGCTGCCGCAGATCGTCCATGCGTTACTCGGTCAGCAGATAGGCGACCAGCAACTTTATCGTGGCCTCAAGGGAATCGGCGTGAGTGCGCTCGTAGGAGTGCGAGGCATCCACACCCGGCCCGATCAGTGCGACAGCCAGATCAGCACCCGCACGCCACGCAGACTCGCCATCGGAACCGTAGTAGGGGTATGTGTCGGTACGACAGGGGATACCGTTTTCGGCGGCGATCTGCTCAAGACGGCGGCGCAGCCCGAGGTGATACGGGCCACCCGAATCCTTGGCGCAGATGCCCACCGTGAACTCGTCCGAGTTCTGCGGCTCGCCCGCCGCCGCCATGTCGACGGTGACCAGCTCGATGGCGTCATCGGGGATGCCGGTAGCGGCTCCGTGACCGACCTCCTCGTAGTTGGAGATCAGCACATCCAGCCGGAATCTTGGGGACATCCCGGTGCGATGCATGGCCAAGAGCGCGCCATAGATGGCTGCAACGCCCGCCTTATCGTCAAGATAGCGCGAGCGAATGAAACCGTTGGTGACTTCCACTCGCGGGTCGATCGCGACAAAATCGCCCACATGGATACCCAGGGCCTCGGTCTCAGCCTTGCTCGCCGTGCGCACATCGAGACGGACCTCCATAGTCTCGGCCTCACGCTTCAGCTCACGGGCTTCATTCCCGTAGATGTGAACCGAAGCCTTTGTCGGCAGGATGCTGCCGCGGACCGTCGCACCTGTGCGCGTCAGCACGGTACATCCCTCCGTCTCCACCGAGTGCCAGTCATAGTTGCCGATCTGGGTGAGCATCAAGCGACCGTTGCCTTTGATCTGGCGTACCATCATCCCCAGCGTGTCAACGTGGGCCGTAAGCGCGCGAGGTCTCGCGCCAGAGCCGGGCCAGGTGAGAACCAGGCCACCCTTGCGTGTGTATGTGGCGGTGACCGGCAGCTCCGCCACAGCCGACTCTACGTAGCGAGTGGCTTGCGCGGTGTCACCGGTAGGGCTGGGGGTGTTTAGCAAGCCCACCAGGAAATCGATGGTCTCATCCAACGGAATAGGGGGTAGCGTCACTGAAGTATCTCCTCACTCGTGGTATCGATGATAGCCGTGTCGAGGAGTATAGGTCCGGCGCGGTCAGAGACAAGGTCGGACCAGCGTTCGTTTGTGGCTGCCCACACTCAGTGCTATGATGGCGTGTGAGGCAGCCTGTGAACGCGTTGACACTGAAACCCGCCGCAGCGCTTGGCACGAAGCGGCTGTCCGACATCCTGAACCGGGCCTATGCGGACTACTTCGTGCCCGTGCAGCTCGATTCGTACCAGTTCCGGCTTATGTGCGAGGAGCAGGATGTCGACTTGACCCGCTCGGTGGTTGCCATGGCGGGTGCCGTACCGGTAGGGATCGCGCTGCTCTCACGCCGCGGGGTTGAGGGGTGGCTCAGCGGTGTTGGCGTCCACCCGCTCTGGAGACGCCGTGGGATCGCTAGGGAGATGGTGCGCTGGGTACAGCGGGCCGCCTGCGAAGGAGGCCTTCTGCGTCTGCGTCTCGATGTATTGGAGCAAAACCGGGGTGCCATTGCGCTCTATGAAGCGCTCGGGTTTGCATACGTGCGCGATCTGCTGGTGTTAGCGCTAGAGCCTGACGGCGCAGCAGCAAAGCCGCAGATGCCGGGAATCAGACCGGAACGGCCCGGTCGGTTGCTCGAAGCCTACGCGCGGCTCCACGATATTGCCCCCTGCTGGCAGCGCGACGTACGGTCTCTCAAGAAACGCGCCGAGTATATGATCGGACTCGCTCTGATCGACGCGCAGCAACTCGCCGGCTACATGCTCTATCTACCGCAGGTCGATGGCTTCGTCGTGATGGATCTTGCCGTCGATCCCGCTCATCCGCAGCGAACGCAGATCGCTGAAGGGCTGCTGCTGGCTGTGCCCCAAGTGCAGCTGTCGCAGGGCGGTCACATCACAAACGTCCCCGCCCAGGACCCCCTGCTGCCAGCCTATATGGAAGCAGGCTATCGTGTCTGGTACCGCCAGCACGAGATGGCCTGGTCCGTCGCCAATGAGTCTGGGCTCCAAGGAGGTGGCGGTGGACCCAACGAGACGGTCAGTATCTGACTCACCATCGGCCCGACATACCCTGCCCACCGCATCTCCTGCCCAACCGGCACCTCCCGCGCATTGTGGGAGCTGCGGTCGCTTCATCGGGCCCTATGATCGGTGTCCCTACTGCGGCGCGCGCACGGGCCAACGCCTCGCGTTGCGCACGGTCAAGCTCACTGCAGTAGGGCTAGGAACGCTGGGACTGGCACTGCTCTGGTGGTTAGCGCGCTCAGTGGAGATCCCCACAATCTCGGTACACGAGGCATCCAGCCTGATGAACTTCGGCTACGTCCGACTGAGCGGGCACATCGTGCGCAATCCCACCTATGATGCGGAGAGTGGGTACCTCGGGTTCTGGCTGGCGGATGAAACGGGTGAGGCTTACATCAGCGCCTACCGTGAAGTGACGGAGGACCTGCTGGCCAACGGCGTGATCCCGGCCGTCGGCGATGCGGCCTCTGTTGCAGGGACGCTTCGCATCCGCGAAGACCATGTCGCGCTCACACTCAACGTGGCCGATCACCTGGCACTCGAGCGACCCGACGCCATACCTCTTAAGGCGGGCGAGATCACGGTCCTTGACGAGGGCACGCGTGTGCGACTGGTGGGCGAAGTGCTGCGTGTCTACGAACCCTATGATGGGCTCACGCTCATCACACTCGGGGATGAGAGTGGCGAGATCATTATCGCTCTGGATGAGGAGTCGGCAGCCCTGACGGGCAGCCTTCCCGAGGCCGGTGTGGGCCAGTCCATTGAGATCGAGGGCGCCATCAGCCTCTACCACGCAACACCGCAGGTAGTGCCGGCGAGCGTCGCTGATGTGACGCTCGTGCCTGCACCGGCGGTGACCGCTACTCTACCCGCGCCGGCCCTGAGCGAGCTCGGGGCCGGCATGCTGGGCGACACAGTAGCTGTTAGCGGGCGTGTGGTCTGGTTGGAGGGGATTAATGGGGGTGTCAAGGCGACCCTGGATGATGGGACGGCTCAAGTCACACTCCTGCTATGGGACGACGTGCATCGCGCGCTGCCGGCGCCATCCGAGCTGGACGTGGGGGCGGAGGTCGAGATTATCGGCAAGGTCTCGATCTACGAGGGCGAGCTTGAGGTGGTTCCTACGGAGGCGGAGGATGTCGTGATCAGCGTCGCAGCGGAGGCA
>JAFGNI010000364.1 GCA_016927095.1 Anaerolineae bacterium
GCGCCATTCTGCTGGGCTATTGGCTGCTCCCCATATCGGGTCGCGTGCTGGTGATACCGGGTGATCTCTCTGCGGGGCTATGGCCGCGGTTTGCGATGGAGTTCACGCCATCGGAGGCCGGGCAGTTAGCGACGGTGACCGTCACCGATATCGAGCCGTGGTCCTTTGTCCAGCTCCTTGTCAATGACACACCTGCCCAGTCGCAGGGACAAGCCGTGGAGCAGGCTGGGACCTGGACATGGACGTGGCGCTACACCGTGCCTGAGGGAGCGGGCTACCAACTGGCCTTCTACCATGATTGCCACACGGGCTGCAAGGAGCGAGGGCGGTTAGCCGTGGGCACGCCGCCGGCAGACTTGCCCGCCGGACCGCCAACGAAGCTGGGCGTGGTGATGGCCAACCCCGACCGCGATTGGCACGGAAGGAGCGGATGGGTTGTGGAGGTCGCCTACGCACAGCGCCCTGAGGATGCCTATTGGGGACTCGATGACTTGGCGAGTCGCGTTGCCGGACACCACACCAAGGGTCTGCGCGTGCTGGTACGCGTCGACTATGAACAGCGCCAGAGCCTCCCGCCTACGGACGACTACGTTGCCCTTGCAGAGTACATGGCCTACGTCCGTCGCGTGCTGCGAGACGACCGGCTCCGCGACATCTATGGCATCATCATCGGTAGCGACTACAACACCCAAGATGCCTCGGCAATCGCGCCCGATCGCCCTACGACACCGACCTGGTATGCGCGCCTTTTCAACGGATACGGGGAAGAACCGACACACTCAGACAATATCGTGCAAATCGCGCGCGCCGAGAACCCACAGGCGCGGATCATCGTCGGCCCGCTCCGCCCCTGGTCCACTGACCAGAGCGGCGCCCTCGCTCCCGGTGGACCCGACGTGCCCTGGTTGAGGTATATGAACACGCTGGTTGCCTACCTCGATGAGGCGGCGCGGACCAAAGGCGCAGGCGGCGTGCCCCTTGCCGCCCCGGATGGCTTCGACGTCCAAGCCCCTGGTAATCCTGACGCACCGGAGCTGTCGGACGCCCTGCGATCTGAGGAGCCCCGCCGTGATCTATCCAGGGAAGGCTGGGACGGGGCCCAAGCAGGATTCCGTGTCTACCGTGACTGGTTGGCGATCATCAACGCCTATCCTACGACGCGCGGCCTCCCGGTCTACATTATCTCCACGAACACCTATAATCGCGTCGGTGACATCCCGCCCGCTCAGAACTACCCCGCAGGATGGCTGACCACGGCTCTAGATGTGGTGAACCAAGAGCCGCAGGTCAAAGCCCTCGTCTGGTTCCTCGACGACTTCCCCCACAGTGACGAGTGGGACTGGTTCAGCCTGACCGATCAGCCGGGCAGGCTCGTGGACGCAGCTGAGGAGTTCAACCTCCTCCTGAGAGGGCAACCATGACGCAGCCAATTCGTGTCATACTGGCAGACGACCACCCGGCACTGCGCTTTGGCCTGCGCGTACTGCTCGACCGCGATCCAGACATCGTCGTCGTCGGCGAGGCCAATGACGGCGCCCGTGCCCTGGAGATGAGTGTGGCGCTGACACCACAGGTTTTGGTGCTCGATTGCCAGCTGCCAGGCACGGATGGTGTGACGGTGGCAGCCAAGCTGCGCGACCTCGGGCTAGACACGAAGGTGCTGGCGCTTTCCGCCTACGATGATGACCGGTATATTGCCGGCATGGCGCAAGCCGGAGCGGTCGGCTATCTCCTCAAGAACGAGGCCCCCAGTCAGATCGTAGCGGCGGTCCGGGCCGCCGTCGAGAATCAGATGCTGTGGACCCGAGACCAGCTGGGGCGCGCGGAGCGTTGGCAGCGTGAGGTGGCGCGCGTGCGCGACAGCTTGACCGAGCGGGAGCGCGAAGTGCTGGCCCTCATCGCCGATGGCCTAAGCAACAAAGAGATCGCCCAGAAGTTGGTGGTGACGGTGCGCACAGCCGACTTCCACGTCAGCAACATCCTCAGGAAACTGGACGCGGTCTCGCGCGTCGAAGCCGCGGTCTGGGCTCAGGAGCACCTGAACCTCTAGCGGCTTCTCTTCGCGTACCCACCAACCTGTCGATTCCCACAGGTGACAGCGTCTGAGCCACAGGCTACACTTGGGATAAGCAACAGGCAGGCCACATCGAAATACCGGCAGCGGCCGAGCCTGTCAACCCAAGGAGGCACAGCTATGGCACAAGCAGACGTTGCGCCCGAGATATCCCGGGAATCAAGAGGTCAGCGCAGTCCGGTCATCCTAGACCGGCTATTCCAAGCAGCGACGGTGGTTCTAGCGGGCTTCATTCTGCTGGCAGTGGTCTTCGTCATCGGCAGATCGGCCATCTACAAGGTCCACGAGTATGAACGGGGCCTCCACCTACGAGGTGGGCGATTCGTCGCGATCGACCAACCCGGTTGGCACGTTCAGATTCCGCTGGTCGATACAGTGATCATCGTGACCGTGAACGAGCGTCTGGGATACGTGGAACGCGTTGCCGCAATGACGTCCGATGATGTCACCATGGATGTATCCCTGCAATACACCTACCGGGTCACAGACCCCAAGACCTTCGCACTGCAGGTCGCTGACCCCGAGCGCATCATCTTCGAGTTCGTGCAGGGGAAACTGCGGGACGTGGTCAACACCAAGGACATGACCGAGGTTATGCACAGTCGTGCCGAGATGAACCGGGAAGTCATGGCCGCGCTGGGAGAGAAGGAAGCACAGTATGGTGTGCAGTTCGTGACCGTTCAGATACAGAGCGCATCGCCACCTGAGGAGGTCGTGACGGCCATCAAAGACCGCATGGTCGCCGTGCAACGGCAGGAGCAGGCACAGGCCGAGGCCGCGCAGCGCCGGACGCTCGCCGATGCGGACTACTATGCTGCGCAGAAAAAAGCGGACGGTGATGCCTACGAGATCACCAAGCTGGCAGAGGCAGACGCCCAGCGCATCACGCTGACGGCCGAGGCCGAGCAGACAGCCGTCGAGGCTATGCTGGATGAACTGCAGCAACGGGGTGACCTAGCCGAAGCCTATATCCAGCTTCTGATCGCTCAGGAGCTGAAGGAAAACAGCAAGTGGATCATCAGTGGGGGACAGGCCGGTGAGGGTGTGGTTCCGAGGATCGAGCTACCGGAGACGCCTTAGCGACAGCTCACTTCAGTGTCGAGCACATCGTAGAAAGGAGTCTCCATGAAACGTTTGCGCTGGATCCTTCCCTTGATCCTGCTGACGTTAGTCGTGGCGTGCGGCGCCACCGTCTGGCTGGTTCGCACGGGCATCGGGCCGCGCCCACAACGCGATCTCACGTTGCCCCGCATCTATGCCTACCGCGACTGGCAGAGTGTCGGAATGCAACTGGAGCCCGGCGACATGGTGCACATCCGTGCTCAGGGCCGATGGCTCTACACGCCCGGCGAATACCACGGACCTGAAGGGCACGCGAGCTACCCGGCGCCGGATACCTACCCCATCCCCGGACAGAACGTCGCCGGCGGCGTGCTGCTCGCACGCATCGGAGAGAACGGGCGGCCTATGCTTGTCGGACGGGGTCGCACCATCGTGGCCGACCAAGCAGGACTGCTCTACTTCCGCATCAACGATGACGTCCTGAGCGACAATGAGGGCTACGTAGCCGTCGAAGTATCCGTGGAACCCTACTCGGAGGCGGAGCCCTAGCCCCTTCTGGTTGGCAACTTCAGACAGCGTAGAAGATAATCAGGGCCACTTACCGCGCGGTACGTGGCCCTGATGCCCCAAAGAGAATAAGCCAGGGCAATCGCACTTGGTCCTCAAGAAGCGCCACTTGTCATTCCGAGCGAGTCCTATGATCATCCGCACTGACAAGCCCTGCCAGTGAGGAATCTCCCGCCTCGAGCCCGGGCCTGTCTCGGGCCTTGAGATTCCTCACTGGCCTTGATCGGCTCTGGCGGCGATCGGTGAACTCGTTCAGAATGACATTCGCAGCTCGCTTGAGGCAAAATGTGATTGTCCCGGAGCATAAGTCAACTGCCCTTGTCACCCCACCCTGATTATGTTAAGATACCCAGTAACGACGATGCCGTCGTGTGTACGACGCACCTGACCGTAACAGAAGCTGATCATTCCCAACTGAAACGACCGCTCCCTATCA